>CAZZIL010000177.1:0-14212 GCA_964654265.1 uncultured Gammaproteobacteria bacterium
CGGCCTGGCGCGGCTGCCGCGCCCGCCGTTCGTGATCATCTCCAACCACCAGTCGGCGTGGGAGACGATCGGCTACCACCTGATCTTCCCGCCGCACGTCTACGTGATGAAGCGCGAGCTGCTGCTGATCCCGTTCTTCGGGTGGGGGGCCGCGTGCATGAGCCCGATCACCATCGACCGCTCGCGCAAGCGCGCGGCGCTCGCGCGGATGGCCCGCCAGGGCGAGGAGCGCATCGCCCAGGGGTTCTCCGTCGCGATCTTCCCCGAGGGGACGCGCATGCCGGTCGGCAACCGGGGGAGGTACTCGTCCGGCGGCGCGTGGCTGGCGAAGCGCCTCGGCGTCGACGTCGTGCCGGTGGCGGTCAACAGCGGGCTGTGCTGGCCGCGGCGCGCGGCGCTCAAGCGTCCCGGGCGAATCACCGTGAGCGTGGGCGAGACGGTGCCGACCGCCGGCGCGACGCCCGAGGAGATCACCGAGCGGGCGCGCGCCTGGATACAGGCCGAGCAGGCCCGAATCGAGGGGGGAGACGACCGGGACGCCGGCGCCGGGCGCCTCGCGTAGAATCCGCGGCGGCCAAGGGGGAAGATTGACCTACGTTGTCACCGAGAGCTGCATCCGCTGCAAGTACACCGACTGCGTGGAGGTGTGCCCGGTAGACTGCTTCCACGAGGGGCCGAACATGCTTGTCATCGACCCGGAGGAGTGCATCGACTGCTCGCTGTGCGTCCCCGAGTGCCCGGTGGACGCGATCTTCGCCGACGACGACGTCCCGGAGGGGCAGCGCCGCTTCATCCAGATCAACGCGGAGCTGGCGCCGGCCTGGCCGGTGATTGTCGAGAAGAAGGCGGCCCCGGGTGACGCCGACGACTGGGTCGGCGTGAAGGACAAGCTGGGGGAGCTTCAGCGATAGGGGGCGCCGCCCTCAGGCGCGCGGTCCCGGTCCGCCTGCTACCCGCCGAGGTTGCGCGGGCGCTTTCGGGCCGGGTCGGGCTGTTTGCGCGCCCGGTGTGCCTGCTCCCGGACCTCGGGCTGGCGCCGGCGATCGGGCGCGAGCTCTCGCGGCTGGGCGGGGGGCGCGCCCAGGCGCTGCCGCACTTCATGTTGCCCGGCGCCTTCCTGGCGGGCGTCGAGGCGCTCGGCGGAGGGCGCGCGGCGGACGTGGCCTGCCTGGCGGCCGAGTGGGAGTCGTCCCGCTGGGGGGGCGTCGCCGACGACACCCGGCTGCAGATCATCCTCCACGGGCTTCTGGCGGGCGGGGAGTACTTCCGGGGGGCCGCGCAGTCGTTCCCGGTGATGCGCGAGATGGTGGGGCTGTTCCGCGAGCTGGAGGACGCGGCCGCGGAGCTTCCGGGCGAGGGGGAGTTCCCGCCGGCGCTGGAGGCGGAGGCCGAGCTGGTGCGCAGGCTCTGGCAGGCACACGCGGGCAGCGACGAGTCGCTGGGGCGGAGGCTCCAGGGGCTGGAGAGGCTGGGCGGGACCTTCGACCTGCCGCTGGTGGTCGTCGACGGTGGGACCTTCCCGGCGCACCTGGCGCGCTTCATCGACCGGGTGGGCGAAAGCTCGGAGGTGCACGTGCTGGAGCCCGCGCCCGGCGACACCGGGAGGTTCCTGGCCGCCCTGTGGGACGGCGGACAGCCCGCCCCCGAGGCGGGCGCCGGGACGCTTGGCCGGCTCGCGGGGACGCGGTTTGTCGAGGGGGAGGACTTCGAGGCGGCCGCGCACGCCGCGATCGGGGAGATCCGGCGCCACCTCGGCGAGGGCTGCGGGCACGTCGGGGTCGTGCTGTTCGGCCGCGTGCTGGCGCGCCGCGTCCAGGCGCTCGCGGCCAACGGGGACCTGCTGATCAGCGACCAGAGCGGGTGGATCTCGTCGACGCTGCTGGTGGGGGCGACGCTGCTCGCCTACTGCGACCTGGTGGGGGGCGAGGCGTCGCTGGCCGAGGTGGCGGACTTTGTCGCCTCGCCGGGGGTGTTCTTCGACTACGCGGCCGATGTGCGCGACCGCGCGGTCGGGGAGCTGCGGGAGCTTGCGCGAGGGGTCCCCGGGCGCGGCGGCGCCGCCGCGCTCGATGGCGCGCAGTCGGTGGTGCTCCGGGACATCGCCCGGGAGCTGCGCGAATCGCCGCTTGCCGGGTCCGGCGCCCGGACGTTGCGCGACTGGGTCGCCCGGCTGCTGGAGGCGCTGGACGGGCGCGCCCTTGGCGGGGTCTTCCGCGGGGACGCCCCGGCGATCGAGATCACGCGGATGCTCTCAAGCCACCTGGGGAAGCTGCGCGCGGACGACGATCCCCTGGACTTCCGGCAGTTCCGCGCGTGGCTGTCGGACCTGATGGAGGAGAACCCGATCGCCCCGGCGCGCCACCGGAGCCCGGTGTCGTTCGTCTCCCTGGAGGGGGCGTGGCTGCGCGTCCACGACGCGCTGGTCGTGCTGGGCGCGGACGACTCGACGTTGCCGGCGGCGCCGGAGTTCGTCTTCTTCAACGGCGCGCTGAGGGAGCAGATCGGGTTGCCGGGCACCTCCGAGATGCTTGCCAGGCAGAGGCGGCGGCTCGCGATGCTGCTGGAGAGCCATCCCCGCGTGTCGGTGGTCTGGGCGAAGGTGGACTTCGACGGGCAGATCCGCCAGGAGAGTCCCCTGTTCGAGACGCTGCGGTCCGTGACCGGGGCCCGGGTGGAACATGCCGCGCACGCGCCGGGAGATCGCGGGGAGGAGGTCGCGTTCCCGCCCTCGCAGGTCGACGGGGCGTCGGTGGCGGTCCCCCCGGCGCTCTTTCCCCGGCGGTTCGGCATCTCCGGCTACGACAGCCTGATGGGCTGCCCGTTCCGCTACTTCGGGGAGCGGGTGTTGCGGCTCCCGGGCGACGATGGCGACGACGCGCCACGCGAGTTCGGAAGCGCCGTCCACCGGGTGCTTCAGCGCTTCAACCTGGAGGTGGCGCCGGAGTCGGACGGGATGGCCGAGAAGGACATGGGGGACGCCCTGCTCCGGATCGCACGCGAGGAGTTTGGCAAGGAGGGGGGAATGGCCGGGGAGATCGGCCTCGCGAGCTTCGGCCGTTGCGTGCCGGCGCTGTGCGGCCTGGAGCGCCGCCGCCGTCGGGACGGGTGGTCCTTCCACGCGGCGGAGGAGGAGGTTGAGGACCCCGGGGAGGTCGGCGGCCCCGGCGGGGTCGTCCTCGCCGGCAAGGTGGACCGGATCGACCGCCGGGTGGGCGGCGACGGCCGGGAGACCTATGCGGTGCTTGACTACAAGACCTCGGGCGCGGTCTCGCTGAGGGAGGGATCGAAGGCCGACGGCGAGCGCCCGCAGGTGGCGGCGTACGCCCACCTGCTGGAGCGCACGCGCCGGGTCGTCGTCGAGCAGTGCCTCCTGGTGCGGGTGCGCGACCGGCAGGCGGACATCGAGCACGAGGTCCGGCTGGAGGGCGACTATCCGCGGCGCGTCCACGAGCGGCTGGTCAGCCTGGTCGGGGCGATGCTCGCCGACGGCGTGCCGTTGCCGGCGAACGGCCGGGAGAGGACCTGCGCCGGCTGCCACATCAAGGGCCTGTGCCGCAGGCCCCTGTGGAGGGGCGGGCCGCCGCCGGGCGGCGGCCCGGGACCTCACAGGCTGTAGTACATGTCGAACTCGACCGGGTGCGGCGCCGACCGGAACGCCATCACCTCGGGACGCTTCAGCTCGATGTAGGCGTCGATCATGTCGTCGTCGAACACGCCGCCCCTGGTCAGGAACCCGCGGTCGCGGTCCAGCGCGTTGAGCGCGTCGTGCAGCGCGCCGGAGACCTTGCGCATGCGCTTCTCCTCCTTCGGCGTGAGGTCGTACAGGTTCTTGTCGACCGGCGACCCCGGGTCGACCTCGTTCTCGATGCCGTCGAGCCCGGCCATCAGCATCGCGGCGAACGCCAGGTAGGGGTTCGCCAGGCAGTCGGGGTAGCGCACCTCGATGCGCGTCGCCTTCGGGTTGTTGACGAACGGCAGGCGGATCGACGCCGACCGGTTGTGCGCCGAGTAGACGAGGAAGACCGGCGCCTCAAACCCGGGGACCAGGCGCTTGTACGAGTTCGTCGTCGGGTTGGTGAACGCGTTGATCGCCTGCGAGTGCTTGAGCACCCCGCCGATGTAGTGCAGCGCCGTCTTCGACAGCCCGCCGTAGCCGTCGCCCATGAACAGGTTCTTGCCCGCCTTGAACAGCGACTGGTGGACGTGCATCCCGTTGCCGTTGTCGCCGGAGATCGGCTTCGGCATGAACGTCGCCGTCTTGCCGTGCTCCAGCGCCACGTTCTTCGTCACGTACTTCTGCAGCACGGTGTGGTCGCCGCGCGTGACCAGCGTCCCGAGGCGCGTGCCGAGCTCGCCCTGGCCGGCGGTGCCGACCTCGTGGTGGTGCTTCTCCGCGACAATCCCCATCTGGCCGAGGGTCTCGCAGATGTCGTTGCGCAGGTCGACCTGCGAGTCGACCGGCGGCGCCGGGAAGTACCCCTGCTTGTAGCCGGGGCGGTGCCCCAGGTTGGGCCCGTGCTCCTCGCTGTACTCGCGGCCGGTCACCCAGGCCGCCTCGTCGGAGAAGATGCTGAGCGAGCACCCCGACGGGTCGTAGTTCCAGCGCACCGAGTCGAACACGAAGAACTCGGGCTCCGGGCCGAAATAGGCCGCGTCGCCGATCCCGCTGCGCCTCAGGTAGGCCTCGGCCCGCCGGCCGATCCCGCGCGGGTCGCGGTTGTAGGGCTCGCCGTCCGGCTCGTGGATGTCGCAGTGGATCGCCAGCGTCTTCTTCTCGATGAACGGGTCGATGTAGCGCATCGACAGGTCCGGCCGCACCAGGGTGTCCGACTTCTCGATGTGCTTCCAGCCGGCGATCGACGAGCCGTCGAACGAGATGCCCTTGGTGAGCATGTCCTCGTCCACGACCTCCTTGCTCACCGCGAACTGCTGCAGCTTGCCCAGGGTGTCGGTGAAGCGGAACATGACGAAGTCCGCCGCCTTGGCCTCGGCCAGCGTCTTCCTCAGCGTGTCGTCTTGGTTCTTTGCCATGGCGGACCTCCCGGCTCTCCGGGGATGGTGGTGTGAAGCCCCGCATTCTACCCCAACCGGCCGGCCGCGCAAAATCGCTGCGGCCAAACGCAGCGATCCCGCGGATTTCCGGGAAATCCCCCGTTTTTTCGCGGCTTCGCGCAAAAACACTGCGGCGGACCGCAATTTTTTTGCGGGCGCCGATTCCGGGCGTCCCTGTCCGGGCGCCCGTTGTTGGCTAGAATCCCGCCATGGCTTGCGTGGTGCGTGCGGGGGTGGCCGGGTCGGCGGCCGGGCGGCGCGTGCGCGCGCGGCGGGGCGCATGCTGATCGGGCGTGTCCCGGCGCCGGGCCGCAGGCGCCGGGTCTGCGGGCTGCTGGGGAGCAGCGAGGCGCTGGCGGCGGCGGAGGTCGCGGCGGAGTTCCCGCACGTGGTGTTCGTCACCCGCGACGTGGCGTCGGCGACGCATCTGGCGGAGGAGATCGGCTTTTTCGGCCCGTCGTTGCGGGTCGCCCTGTTCCCGGACTGGGAGGTGCTGTCGTACGAGCGCTTCTCGCCGCCGGCCGACCTGGTCGCGGAGCGCCTGCGGGTGCTGGCCGGGCTGCGCGACGGCGCGCCCGGTGTGACCGTGGTCGCCGCGCACACGCTGATGCTGCCGGTGCCGCCGCCGGAGTATGTCGCCGGCCGGGCGTTCGTCCTGCGCGTCGGCGACCGGGTGGGGCTCGACGAGTTCGTCGGGCGCCTCGCCCGGTCGGGCTACTGCCGCGTCGACCGGGTGGCGGACGCCGGCGAGTTCGCCGTCCACGGCGGCCAGCTGGACGTGTTTCCGCCGGGGGCGCCGCGGCCGATCCGCATCGTGCTCGACGACGAGACGGTCGACGAGCTGCGGTTCTTCGACCCGGAGACGCAGCGCAGCGTGGCGCGCCACGACACGATCGAGGTGTTGCCGGCGCGCGAGTACCCGTCGGACCCGGAGGGGCGCGCGGCCTTCTGCGCGGGCTTCCTGGGGCACGGCGACGGGTTCACGGCGGACGCGGAGGTCTACCGGGCGGTGCGCGAGGGGCGGCCGTGCGGCGGGATCGAGTTCTACCTTCCGCTGTTCTTCGGGGCCAAGCACATGTTCTTGGACCACGTCCCGGCGGATTCGGTGGTGCTGCTCCACCGCGAGGTTCGCGAGCAGCTGGAGGGCGGGCTGGCCGATGCGCGCGCGCGCCACGAGAGCGTGGTGCGGTACGAGGACCGGCCGGCGCTTGCGCCGTCGGAGCTGTTCCACGATGCCGGCAGCCTCTATGCGCGCCTGGGGCGGCTCCGGTGCGTCGAGATATGCCCGCCGGGGACGCCGAGCGCGGCGCGGTGCCCGGTGTCGGCGCCGCCCGATTTGGCGCTGCGGTCGCGGTCGCGGGACCCCTTCGCCCCGTTGCGCGAGTTCCTCGGGGGGCACGACGGCCGGGTCCTGGTGACGGTCGCGAGCGAGGGCCGGCGCGACATGATGCGCGAGAACCTCGGGGACGCAGGGATCGGCCCGGTCCCGGACTACCCGGCGTTTGCCGCGCGCTCCGGCCCGCGCATCGCCGACGCGGTCGCGCCGTTGCGCGAGGGGTTCGCGCTCGACCTCGGGCGGATCGTGTGCGTCACCGAGCGCGAGATCTACGGGATGCAGGCCCCGCCGCCGGCGCGGCGCCGCCCGGTCTCGGCGTCGCACCCGTCGCTTCCGCTGCTTGCGGTGGAGGACATGCGCGAGGGCGACCTGGTGGTCCACGTCTCGCACGGGATCGGCCGCTATGCCGGGCTCACGACCGAGGCCGGGTCGGGGCACGAGGAGGAGTTCATCGTCCTCGAGTACGCGGGCGGCGCCCGGCTGATGGTGCCGCTCGGCCAGCTGCACCTGGTCGGGCGCCACATCGGCGCCGCGTCCGGGGACGAGGTCGCGCTGGACCGCCTCGGCAGCGGCCGGTGGGAGAAGACGAAGGAGAAGGCGCGGCGCAAGGCGTCTGACGTCGCCGCCCAGCTGATCGAGGCGCACGCGCGCCGCGCGCTGAAGAAGGGCTTTGCGCACCGGATCCCGGCCGACTACCCGGCGTTCGCCGCGCGCTTCGGGTTCACGGAGACGGCGGACCAGCGCGTGGCGATCAACGACGTGCTCGCGGACCTGCAGATGCCGCGCCCGATGGACCGCCTGGTCTGCGGCGACGTCGGATTCGGCAAGACCGAGGTCGCGCTGCGCGCGGCGTTCGTCGTCGCGTCGGGCGGCCGCCAGGTCGCGGTGCTGGCCCCGACGACCATCCTGGCGAGCCAGCACTTCCAGGTGTTCTCCGACCGGTTCTCCGGCTTTCCGGTCAGTGTCGGCGAGTTCTCGCGGCTGCGCTCGGGGTCGGAGAACGCGGCCGCGGCGGCGCAGGTGGAGGCCGGCAAGATCGCCATCGCGGTCGGCACGCACAACCTGCTGCAGCCCGGCTTCCGGTTCAGGGACCTGGGGCTGCTCGTGATCGATGAGGAGCACCGCTTCGGGGTGCGGCAGAAGGAGCGGCTGCGGGCGCTGCGCGGCGACGTCGACGTGCTGACGATGACGGCGACGCCGATCCCGCGCACGCTGGCGATGGCGCTGGAGGGGATCAGCGAGTTCTCGACGATCGCGACGGCGCCGGAGGGGCGCTGCAAGGTGCTGACGTTCGTGTCGGACCACCGCCGCGAGCTGGTCGTCGACGCGGTGCGCCGCGAGGTGATGCGCGGCGGCCAGGTGTTCTACGTGCACAACGACATCCGCACGATGGAGGAGACGCTCGACCGGCTGCGCTCGTGGATGCCGGACGTGCGCATGGAGCACGCCCACGGGAAGATGCCGAAGACCCGGCTGGAGCGGGTGGTGCGCCGCTTCTACCGGCACGAGTTCGACGTGCTGCTGACGACCACGATCATCGAGATCGGCGTCGACATCCCGAACGCGAACACGATCCTGGTCGAGCGCGCGGACCGCTTCGGGCTGGCGCAGCTGCACCAGCTGCGCGGCCGGGTGGGGCGCTCGCACCACCAGGCGTACGCCTACCTGCTGACCGAGCCGGGAATCCGCGAGGACAGCAGCGCGCACGCGCGCATGCTGGCGATCCGGGACGCCGACGGCCTGGGCGGCGGCTACGGCCTCGCCGTGCGGGACCTGGAGATCCGCGGGTCGGGGAACGTCCTCGGGGAGGAGCAGAGCGGCCAGATCGAGGCGGTCGGGTACACGATGTACCGCCAGATGCTCGCGAGCGCGGTGCGCGCGCTGCGCGCCGAGGCCGACGGCGGCGCCGCCCCGGCGGACGCCGAGCCCGTCGAGGTTGAGGTGGACGAGTCCTGCCTGCTGCCCGCGGGGTACTGCCCAAGCGTCAACGAGCGGCTGCGGCTCTACCGCCGCATGTCGGCGGCGGCGGAGCCGAAGGCGCTGGAGGCGCTGGCCGACGAGATCGCCGACCGGTTCGGGCCGGCGCCGCCGCCCGCGGAGCTGCTGTTCGACACCCACCGCTTCCGGCTGCGGGTCGCCGGCGCCGGGATCCGGCGGGTCAAGCTCGGCCGCGGGACCGCGCTCATCGACTTCGCCGCGGACGCGCCGTGCGCGGAACGGGTGATCGACCTCGCGAAGTCGGGCGCCGTCCGGCTGACTGGCCAGAGCAGGATATCCGTCCCGTGCGTCTCCCGGGAGGCAAGGGCGGCGCTGGCCGAGGTGGCGAACTTTGTCGAGGGACTGCGGGGCGCCAAGTCGCGGGAGCGCCCGGGGGAGCTGGTCGAGGCGGGCGGCGCGGGCTGATGGCGCGCGGGCGGTTCCGGGGCGCGGCGCCCGGCGACCTTGCCGGGGCGCGCGCCGCCGGCGGCGCCGGGCCGGGGGACATGCTGTCGTGATCGGGTCCCACGCGAAGCAAAACGGGGTGGTGTACACCCCCGATGCCGTTGTCCACCGCATCCTCGGGAGTGTCCTGCCCGCCTCTTCGGACAGGCTCGCGGACGTTGCCTTGTGCGACCCGGCCTGCGGCGACGGCGCGTTCCTGTCGGCTTATGCCGCCCGTGTGCTGGACCGGCTGCCGAGGCGCGCCGCCCTGCGTGCGCTGGGCGCGATGGCGGGGATTGACCTGGACCGGGAGGCCCTGTCGGCGTGCGCCGCGCGCCTGGACGGGGCGCTCAGGTCGAGGTACCCGGACGCCTCCGTCGACTGGGACCTGGCCCGGCGTGATGTCTTGGACCGGCGCGGACTCAGGGGGCACCTTGGCCGGTTCACCCACGTTGTCGGCAACCCGCCGTACGTGCGGGTGCAGCACCTGGGCGCCGGGCGGCGCGAGCGCGCCAAGGGGCAGTGGGAGACCTTGCGGGGCGCGACCGACCTCTACATCCTGTTCTACGAGCTGGGCCTGGACCTGTTGCGCGACGGCGGCCTTCTGGGCTACATCGCGCCATCGAGCTGGATGCGCTCCGATTCCGGCAGACACCTGCGGGAGATCCTCGCGTCCCGGCACCGGGTGCGCAAGGTGCTCGACTATGGCGAGCGCCAGGTGTTCGGCGGGGTGACGGCCTACACGCAGATCACCGTCGTGGAGAAGGGTGGCCGGCCGGGGAGCGCCCCCTACTGGCGGCATGACGGGAGGCGCTTCCGGAATGCCGGCGCCGTCCGCGTGTCGCGCGATGCGCCGTCGGCTCCCTGGGTCGCGTCGACCCGCGCGGCCATGGCCCGCCTGCGGAAGTTGCGCGCAAGGGGTCCCAGGCTCGGGGAAGTCGCCGACATCCGCGTCGGCGTGCAGACGCTGGCCGACGGGGTGTTCATCCTGGAGGTCGAGCCGGGCGGCGACGACCGGCACGTCCTCTGCCGCGCGGGCGGCGGTACCCGGCCGCTGGAGCGCCGGATGCTCAGGCCGATCCTGAAGGCGTCGGTGATGCGGGACGGGGCGGACCCGGTCGACCGGGTGGTCGTGTACCCGTACGACGGACAGGGGGGGCTGTTGCCGGAGGAGCGCATCCGTGCAGAGGCGCCCGGCGTCTGGGAGTGGCTGTCTTCCCAAAGGGCCCGACTCCTTGCCCGGGACAAGGGGACGTTCGACCCGGCGATCTGGCACGCGTGGGGAAGGTCCGTGGCGATCCTGTCGGGGTTTGGCGAGAAGATCCTGACGTCGCCGATGAACATCCGTCCGGGCTTCCAGGTGTGCCGGGAGCCGGCGGCCACGTTCTACTCGGGGTATGGCATCAAGCCGAGGAACGGGATCCCGCTCGACCGTCTCGTGTGCGAGCTGAACTCGGAGGAGATGGACTTCTTCATCCGGCAGACCAGCCGGGTCTACCAGGGGGGGTGGATGTCGTACGCGAAGTCGTTCATCCGGGAGTTCCCGCTTCCGCGGGCGCTGGTTGCCGGGTAGCGCGTTCGCGCTGGCCTGGCCGGCGCGGTCGTCAGGCGTTGTTGCGCCGCCAGGGGTTCGCCTGCTCGAGCTGGGCGCACACCCGGAACAGGGTCGCCTCCTCGCCGTGCGCCGCGGCCAGCTGGACGGAGCCGGTCTTCCCGTCGAGCGGGAACGGGATCGCGGCCGCCGGGTTCCCGGTCCAGTTGTGCAGCGACGTGAACGCCACGGTGCGCGCGACCGCCTCCTCGTACGCCTCGGTGTCCTCGCCCATCGTGTCGAGCAGGCCGAGCGGGATCGACTCCACCGCCATCGTCGGCGACAGGATCAGGTCGTGCCCGGCCGCGTGGAACATCCCGACGACGCGGCCGAGCCGCCTCAGCTCCTTGAGCGTTATGACGTACTCGGTCCCCGGGATCTCCTCGCCGAGCGCGGCGAGCCTGAGCGTCATGCGCTCGACCATCCCCTTCCAGGCGTCGCCGATGCCGAGCATCGCGGAGAACGCGCCCAGGGACGCCGCCGTCTCGGCGGCGATCAGCCGGACCGCCTTGGCGCGCATGACCTCGGTGTCGATCTTGGGCGCCGCCGTCTCGACCGTGTGCCCGAGGTCCGACAGCAGCCCCGCGGCGGCGACCGCCGCCGCCTTGGCCGGCTCGTCGACATCGACGCCGTTGAAGCTGTCGAGGCAGAGCGCGATGCGCAGCCGTCCAGGGTCGGCGCCCACCTCCTCCAGGTACGGGCGCGCGGGGCGCTCCGCCCAGTAGGGGTCGCCGGGCGTCGGCCCCTGGATCGCATCGAGCAGCGCGGCGCTGTCGCGCACCGACCGGGTCACCCCGTGGGCGACGGAGGCGCCGGCCCACCCCTCCTCGGCGAACGGGCCGGGGCTGACCCGCGCCCGCGTCGGCTTGAGCCCGAACAGCCCGCAGCACGCCGCCGGGATGCGGATCGACCCGCCGCCGTCGGAGGCGTGCGCGATCGGGACCATCCCGGCCGCGACCGCGGCGGCCGACCCGCCGCTGGAGCCGCCGGGACTCAGTCCCGGGTCGCCGGGATGGACGGTCGGCCCGTGGCGCACCGGCTCGGTCGACGTGCTCAGCCCGAACTCGGCGGTGTTCGACATGCCGCACACCACCAGCCCGGCGGCGCGCATGCGCGCCACCAGCGCCGAGTCCCGCATCGCCGGCGTGTCGTCGGCAAACCGGCTCCCGTTCGTGGTCGGGTGCCCGGCGCACGACACCCCCAGGTCCTTGACCAGCGCCGGCACGCCCGCGAACACCGAGTCGCGCGGCGTCTCGCCCGCCCGCCGGATCGCGTCCTCGTCGTTGCGGCTGACGACCGCGTTGATTCGGCCGTTGGCCTCGTCGATGCGGCCGAGCGCCGCCTCGACCGCCTCCAGCGGGCCGATCTCGCCGCGCTTCGCCAGCGCCGCGATCCCGAGCGCGTCCAGGTCCAGGAACTCGCCGGGCATCACCGCGCCGGGCGCGGCGCGCCCGTGGGGCCCGAAGGCGCGTGACCGATCACCGCCCGCGCCCTACAGCCAGTACACGATGACGAACAGCAGCAGCCAGACGACGTCGACAAAGTGCCAGTACCAGGCGACCGCCTCGAAGCCGAAGTGGTGGTCGGGCCTGAAGTGCCCGCGCAGGCAGCGCGCCAGGATCACGGTGAGCGCGACGGTGCCGATGGTGACGTGCAGCCCGTGGAACCCGGTGAGCATGAAGAAGGTGGAGCCGTAGATCCCGGTGCTGAGCCGAAGGTTGAGGTCCGCGTAGGCGTGGACGTACTCGCCGACCTGGAACGCCAGGAACAGCACGCCGAGCGCGACCGTGAGCGCGAGCCCGACGTTGAGCTGGGTGCGGTTTCCCTTCATGAGGCCCCAGTGCGCCCAGGTGACCGTCGCCCCCGACGTCAGCAGGATCAGCGTGTTGATCGCCGGGATGCCGAACGCCGGGATCGTCTCGAACGCCTCGGTGAAGTGCGGCCCGGACGTCGGCCACACGGACTCGAACCCCGGCCACACCAGCCGGTTGCCGCCGGCGCCGAGGTCCGGCACCGCGTACAGGCGCGTGTAGAACAGCGCGCCGAAGAACGCGGCGAAGAACATCACCTCGGAGAAGATGAACCAGGCCATTCCCCAGCGGAACCCCATGTCCTCCTGCTCGCGGTAGCTGCCGCCCTCGCTCTCGGCGGCGACGTCGCCCCACCACCCGTACATGGTGGCGAGCAGCGCGAGCATCCCCAGCGCGAACACGAGCGTGCCGCCGGCGAGCGAGTTGAACATCAGGATCATCCCGCCGACCAGCAGGGCGGCGGCTGCCGACCCGCAGATCGGCCAGCGTGACGGCTTCGGGATGAAGTAGGAGGAGGCGCCGCTCATCGCGCGCCCCGCCGTGCCTTGCCGGTCATGAGTTGGTGCCCTCCACCTCGAAGAACGTGTACGACAGCGCCACCGCGCGGATCTCCCGGTCCAGCGACGGGTCGACCGAGAACACCACCGGGAGCATGATCTTCTCGCGCGGCTTGAGCGTCATCCGGTAGAAGCAGAAGCACTCCAGCTTGCGCACGGCCGGCTGCGCGCGCGCCGGCGCGAAGCTCGGCACCGACTGCCCGGTCAGCTCGCGCTCCCGCAGGTTCTCGATCTCGTAGATCACGCTGTAGGTCTTGCCCGGGTTGGCCGTGATCGTGCGCGTCAGCGGCCGGAACGCCACGTCGCCGCGCGAGTTGGCGTCGAAGTCGAGCCGCACCTCGCGGCCGGGGTCCGCCGCGATCCCCGAGAGGTCGTCCGGGTTGAGCAGGTTGTTTATCCCGGTGACCTGGCAGATCTTCTCGTAGAGCGGGACCATCGCGTAGCCGAACCCGAACATGAGCGCGGCGAACACGAGCAGCTTCCGCATCATCACGCGGTTGTGCCCGGCGACCTCCTGGGCGGCGCTTCCCATGTCAGACGAAGAAGAACGCCGCGACGTAGAACGCAAGCGCGACCAGCCCGAGGGCGATCCCGGTGGCGACCTTCCTGGCCTGCGGCCCCACGGCGCTCACGTCCCCGGCCGGAGGTGTCGGCGCGCCGCCGTCACTTGCCGGTGACGATCACCGGCCGGTGCCCGTCCCATCGCAGCCGCGGCGACGTCTCGAAGCTGTGGTACGGCGCCGGCGTCGGCAGCTCCCACTCCAGGCTGTCGGCGCCCTCCCAGGTGCGCCGCCCGTCCACCCGCTCGCCGTGACGGATCGAGCGCACGATGTTGTAGAGGAACAGCAGCTGGACGATGCCGAACCCGAACGCGCCGACGCTCGAGATCACGTTGAAGTCGGCGAACTGCAGCGCGTAGTCCGGAATGCGGCGCGGCATCCCGGCCAGCCCGAGGAAGTGCTGCACGAAGAAGGTGACGTTGAAGAAGACCATCGACGCCCAGAAGTGGACCTTGCCGAGGAACTCGTCGTACATCCGCCCGGTCCACTTGGGGAACCAGAAGTAGACCGCGGCAAACAGGCTGAACAGCGAGCCGGCGACCAGCACGTAGTGGAAGTGCGCCACCACGTAGTAGGAGTCCTGCAGCTGGATGTCGATCGGGGCGATCGCCAGCACCAGCCCGGAGAACCCGCCGATCGAGAACAGCACGACAAAGCCGACCGCGAACAGCATCGGGGTCTCGAAAGTGAGCGCCCCCTGCCACATGGTGGCGATCCAGTTGAACACCTTGACCCCGGTCGGGACGGCGATCAGCATGGTGGCGAACATGAAGAACAGCACGGCCGTGGTCGGCATGCCGACGGTGAACATGTGGTGGGCCCACACGATGAACGACAGCAGCGCGATCGACGCGGTGGCGTAGACCATCGACGTGTAGCCGAAC
>CAZZIL010000178.1:0-9308 GCA_964654265.1 uncultured Gammaproteobacteria bacterium
TCCGGCAAGGGTGTCGGTCGCCGACATCAGTCCTCCGTCAGGGCGTTCGGCGGACACATCGCTTTTTGGTGTAGCATTCCCCCATGGACGATCAACATCGAAACCCGTTCACCCCGGGCATGGGAAAAACCCCGCCGCTTCTGGTCGGTCATGCCAAGACGATCTTGGGATTGCGAAGCGGCCTCAATGACATCCTGCGCGGCGGCACCGGGGACGCCATTGTCCTGTACGGCCCTCGGGGGAACGGAAAGACCGCCCTGTTGAACGAGCTGGCGGGCTGGGCCGAGGAGGGGAATGCCCAAGTTCGCTTGCGCTCAGCCAACGAGATCGTAGGCGGGCAAGAGGAGATCGCACGCGCCCTCCTTGGCGGCGGAGAAGAGCACGAGGTAACCGCGAGTGTCCGGGCAGACCTCGTTCTCGTGAAGGCGGGCATCACACTAAAATCCGCGCAACGGAACTCGATCACGGCGGCGTTGGCCGGACTGGCGGCGACGGGTCCGACCGTCCTGCTGATTGACGAGGCCCACGTCCTGTCTCCCTCGGGGGGCAAGGCCCTGCTGAACTCCATACAAGTCTGCATCGCCGGCAAGCTGCCGTTGCTGGCGGTCCTGGCGGGAACCCCCGGGATCTACCAGAACTTCAGGAAGATGGAGGCCAGCTTCTGGGAGCGTTGCACGAGCCTGAAGGTCGGGCGGCTTGCCTCCGACGCGGAGGCAAGGACAGGTCTGTCCGATCCTGCGCAACGGTCCAACCTGCCGCTCGACGACGACGCGCTCGACCTGCTGGTGGCGGAGGCGCAACGCTACCCGTTCTTCATCCAACTCCTTGGCCGGGCATCGTGGGACGTGGCCGACCTCAAAGGCCACGCCCGCATCAGCCTGGCCGATGCGCAGGAAGGCCTGATCGACGCCAACGAACAACGCGAGAAATTCTACGGCATCCGCCGCTCGGAGATCATCGAGCGGGACCTGTACGAAGAGGCCTTGGTCGTGTCCAGGGTGATCGTGGACCTCGGACCGGACCCGGCGGTTCCCGCGAGCGAGCTTGACAGGGTGCTCGGCGCGGTGCTCGACCGGGACAGGGTCGCGGTCGAGCGCGCCAAGAACGGGCTGACCAGCCTGGGTCTTATCTGGGAGACCACCGCGGGTATCTGGGAGCCGGGGATCCCGTCCCTGTGCCGGTTCATCGTGGAGCAGCACACCGAGATATGACTCGCGTCCCGCGCCGCGGGCCGCCGCCAAGCTACTCCAGCTCGCGCAACAGCTCCCGGAAGACGATCGTCTTCTGGATCTCGGTCGTCCCCTCGTAGATCGACGCGATGCGGATGTCCCGGCAGTAGCGCTCCAGCGGGAACTCCCGCATGTAGCCGTAGCCGCCGAACACCTGGAGCGCGTCGCGCGTCGCGCGCTCGCCGGTCTCGGTCGCGACCAGCTTGGCCATCGACGCCTCCTTGGCGTGGGGCTTTCCCGCCTCCCTGAGCGCGGCGGCGCGCATCAACAGCCAGAACGCGGCCTCGAGCTCCGCGGCGCGTTCGGCGACCATCCACTGCAGCCCCTGGTGGTCGGCGAGCCGCTTGCCGTGCTGCTCGCGCTCCAGCATGTGGGCGCGAGCGAGCGCGAGCGCCTCGGTCGCGATCCCGTTCGCCATCGCGCCCACGCCGATGCGCCCGCCCGACAGCTCGCGCATCGCGATGCGGAACCCGTCGTTGGGGCTGCCGAGCAGGTTCGCCGCCGGGACGCGGGCCTCGTCCAGGATCACCTCGCAGGTGGGCGACCCGTGCTGCCCCATCTTGTCTACCGGGGGACCAGTCGACACCCCCGGGGTGTCGCGCTCGACGATGAAGCAGGAGATTCCCCTGCCCTTCGGCGCGTCCGGGTCGGTCACCGCCCACAGCACGTAGAACCCGGCGATCGGGCCGCTGGTGATCCACTGCTTGACGCCGTTGAGCACGTACTGGCCACCGTCCCGGGTGGCGGTCGTGCGCATCGCCGCCGGGTCGGACCCCGCCCCCGACTCCGTCAGGCAGAAGCTGGCGGCCGGCCACTCGCCGCCGAGCAGCGGCGGGATGTACTTCCGTTTTTGCGCGTCGGTCCCGATCGCGTCCACGATCTCGGCGACCATGTTGTTGATGCTGACCGCGATGGCGGTCGACGCGCACACCTTGCCGAGCTCGAACATGGCGAGGGCGTAGGCGACCGACCCGGCCCCGGCCCCGCCAAGCTCGGCCGGCAGGGCGATGCCGTTGAAGCCGAGCCGGGCAAGCTCCCTGAGATTCTCGACGTAGGCCTCCGCCCCCTCGTGGCGGTCCAGCCGGTCGGCGTTGCGTGCGAGCGTCTCGCGGGCGAAGCGCGCCGCGGTCTCGCGGACCATCTGCTGCGCCTCGCCAAACTCGACCATCGGGGTCAGTCGACCTCGACCGCGACCGCAGTCGCCTCGCCGCCGCCGATGCAAAGCGCGGCAATCCCGCGCCTCAGCCCCGCCTGTCTCAGCGAGTCGATGAGCGTGACGACGATGCGGGCGCCCGACGCCCCGATCGGGTGCCCCATCGCGCACGCGCCGCCGCGGACGTTGACCTTCTCCCGGGGAAGCCCCAGGTCGCGCATCGCCGCCATTGTCACCACGGCGAACGCCTCGTTGATCTCGTAGAGGTCCACCTGGTCCGCCGTCCACCCGGTGCGACGGAACAGCTCCTCGATCGCCCCGACCGGCGCGATCGTGAACTCCGCCGGCTTGCGCGCGTGCGTCGCCTGGCCGACGATGCGCGCGAGCGGGTCCGCCCCCGTCGCCCTGGCCGCCGGCCCGGACGCCACCACCAGCGCCGCGGCCCCGTCCGAGATCGAGCTGGAGTTCGCCGCCGTCACCGTGCCGTTCTCGCCGAACGCCGGCCGCAGCCGAGGGATCTTCCCGGTGTCCGCCTTGCGCGGCTGCTCGTCGTGCTCCACCATGACCGGATCGCCCCGGCGCGACGCCGTCGGCGCCTCCACCGGCACAATCTCCCCCCGGTCGTCGCCGCCGTCCTGCGCGGCGCGCGCGCGCTCGACGGAGCCGATGGCGAACTCATCCATCTGCTCGCGGGTGAGCCCGTAGTCGTCGGCGGTGCGCTGGGCGTAGACGCCCATGAGCCGGCCCTCGTAGGCGTCGGTGAGCCCGTCGAGGAACATGTGGTCCTCGAGCGCGGCGTTTCCCATCCGCTGCCCGCAGCGCGACTGCCGCAGCAGGTGCGGCGCGTTCGACATGCTCTCCATCCCGCCGGCGACGGCGATCTCGGCGCGGCCGAGCGCGACCAGGTCGGCGGCGGCCATCAGCGCGCGCATCCCGGAGCCGCACACCTTGTTGAGCGTCGTGCACGGCACCGACTCCGGCAGCCCGGCGCCGAGCGCGGCCTGCCGGGCGGGCGCCTGGCCGACCCCGGCGGGGAGCACGCACCCCATGAGGACCTCGCCGACCCGTTCCGGGTCGGCGGAGCCGCGCTCCAGCGCGCCGCGGATCGCGCGCGCGCCGAGCGCCGGGGCGGGGACCCCGCCCAGCTCGCCCAGGAAGTTGCCGATGGGGGTGCGCGCCACCGACAGGACGTGGACCTCGGGACCGGCGGACATGACGGCGTATTATAGAATCGGCCCCGGCCAGGAGGGGCCGATGTCCATGTCCAGAGTGTGCCAGGCGGAATGAGGGTCGCGGTGCTCGGCGCCGGGCAGATGGGCGCCGGGATCGCCCACGTCTGCGCGCTTGCCGGCCGGCAGGTGGACCTGCACGACTCGGCCGGGGCGCAGCTCGACGGCGCGCTGCGCGCCACCGAGAAGAACCTCGGCCGCCAGGTGTCGAAGGGGTCCGTCACCCGGGAGCGGGCCGACGCGGCGCTCGCCGCGGTCGCTCCGCGCCCGGCGCTCGGCGACTGGCTCGGCGGCGCCGACTTCGTCATCGAGGCGATCGTCGAGGACGCCGCGGCCAAGCGGGCCCTGTACGCGGAGGTCGCGCCGCGGATGGGCGCCGACGCGGTGCTCGCGACCAACACCTCCTCGTGCTCGATCACCGCGCTCGGCCGCGGGTGCGGCCGCGAGCCGCGCTTCATCGGCATGCACTTCATGAACCCGGTCCCGATGATGCCGCTGGTCGAGGTGATCCGCGGCGCCGACACCTCGGACCGGACCGTGGAGCGCACCGAGGCGCTCGCCCGCGACCTCGGCAAGGAGACGGTGCGCTCCGAGGACTACCCGGGGTTTGTCACCAACCGGATCCTGATGCCGCTGATCAACGAGGCGGCGTTCGCCTTGCACGAGGGGGTCGGCACCGCCGACGCGATCGACCGCGCGGCCCGCCTCGGCCTCGGCCACCCGATGGGGCCGCTGGCGCTCGCCGACCTGATCGGTCTCGACACCTGCCTGGCGATCATGCGTGTGCTGTTCGACGGGTTTGGCGACCCGAAGTTCCGCCCGTGCCCGCTTTTGGTGCGCCTGGTCGACGCCGGCCGCCTCGGCCGCAAGAGCGGGACGGGCTTCTACGACCACCGGACGGACCCGCCGTCCCCGGCGGCCTGACGATGGGCGGCGCCGGCACGGCCGAGGCGGACCCGGCGGCGCGGGCCGCGCCCGCGCCGGGCGAGGCGGCCGCGGCGGAGGGGCCGCTCCTGGAGGTGCGCGACGTCTCGCTGTCGTTCGGGGGACTTGACGCGCTCAAGGACGTGTCGTTCGACGTGCGGCCGGGCGAGCTGTTCTCGATCATCGGCCCGAACGGCGCCGGCAAGACCTCGCTGCTGAACTGCCTGTCCGGGCGCTACCGGCCGACGGGACAGATCCTGTTCGCGGGCCGCGACCTCGGCCGGGAGTCGATCAACGCCCGCGCCCGCCTCGGGATCTCGCGCACGTTCCAGAACCTGGCGCTGTTCGAGCACATGACCGTGCTGGAGAACATCCTGGTCGGCCGGCACCACCTGCTGCGCAAGGGGTTCCTGGCCGGCGCGCTCTACTGGGTCGGCGGCGCCCTTCGCGAGGAGGTCGCGCACCGCCGCGAGATCGAGGAGATCATTGACTTCCTGGAGATCGAGGCGGTGCGCCACGTCCCGGCGGGGAACCTCCCCTACGGGATCCGCAAGCGGGTCGAGCTGGCGCGCGCCATCGCGGCGCGCCCCCGGCTGATCCTGCTCGACGAGCCGATGGCCGGGATGAACCTCGACGAGAAGGAGGACATGGCGCGCTTCGTCCTCGACCTCAACGAGGAGTGGGGAATGACCGTGATCATGATCGAGCACGACATGGGCGTCGTCATGGACATGTCCGAGCGGGTCATGGCGCTCGACTTCGGCGAGATGGTCGCGGTCGACGCCCCGGCGGGGATTGTCGAGCATCCCCGGGTGAAGCAGGCGTACCTCGGCGCCGATGCGTGACCCGTCGCCGGATTCCGGGCTGCTCCCGGCGGCGAGCCGGACGATCTCCCTGCCGGGGAGGCGCGTCGATCTCGCGGCCGCCGAGGCGTCCTGGGGGGACGTCGAGACGCACGACACCCTGCCGAAGATGGTCGCGCACAACGCCGAGCGCCACGGCGCCGACGTCGCGATCCGCGAGAAGGACCTCGGCATCTGGAACGAGCTCACCTGGTCGGACGTCGGGCGCCAGGTGCGCCTGCTCGCGCTCGCGCTCTCGGACCTCGGCGTCGGCCAGGGCGACGTGGTCGCGCTGATCGGCCGCAACGCCCCCTACTGGTACCACGGCGCGCTCGCGGCGCACGCGTGCCGCGCCCTGAGCCTCGGGGTCTACAGCGACGTGCTCGGCGAGGAGGCGCGCTACCAGATCGGCCACACCGGGGCGAAGGTCGCCATCGTCGAGGACGAGGAGCAGGTCGACAAGCTGCTCGGCCTCGGCGACCGCATCCCGGGCATGGAGCGGATCATCTACGACGACCCGCGCGGACTGCGCAAGTACGACGACCCGCGGCTGATGTCGCTCGCCGAGGCGGCCGACGCCGGCGGGCGGATCGATGCCGAAAACCCCGGCCGGTTCCCGGCGATGCTCGCGGAGACGCGCGCCGACGACTCGGCGCTGCTGATCTCGACCTCGGGGACGACCGCCAACCCGAAGTTCGCGGAGATCACCCACCGCGCGTTCATGCGCCACACCGTCGGCTACCTGCGCCGCGAGCCCAAGACCGCCGCGGACGAGTACGTCTCGGCGCTGCCGCTGCCGTGGGTGATGGAGACCAAGTACGTGCTGGGCAAGGGGATCATCTCCCGCATGAAGGTCAGCTTCCCGGAGAGCCAAGACACCGTGATGGCGGACCTGCGGGAGATCGGGCCCACCTTCCTGCTGCTCGCCCCGCGGGCCTGGGAGCAGATCGCCGGCGACGTGCGCGCGCGCATTCTCGAGTCGACGCCGCTCAAGCGCCTTCTCTACCGCGTCGGGATCGGCCGCGGCCTCGCCGCGCTCGACCGAGGGCGCCACTCCCGGCTCGCCGACCTGCTGGTGTTCTCCGCGCTGCGCGACACCCTCGGCTTCAGCCGGCTGCGCTCGGCCGCCACCGGCGGCGCGGCGCTCGGTCCCGACACCTACCGGTTCTTCGTCGCGATGGGGGTGCCGCTGCGCCAGATCTACGGCCAGACCGAGCTGATGGGCGCGTACACCATCCACGACCCGGACGCGGTGGACTTCGAGACGTCTGGCACCCCGTTCGACGGGGTGGAGATCCGCATCGCCGACCCGGACGCGGCCGGGCTCGGCAAGATCGAGACCCGCCACCCCAACATGATGCGCGGCTACCACCGCGACCCCGAGGAGACGCGCAAGGCCGTCGCCGACGGCTGGATGGGCACCGGCGACGCCGGCTACCTCAACGGCGCCGGACACCTGGTCGTGATCGACCGCTTCAAGGACCTCGCGCGCACGGCGGGCGGGTTCCGCTTCTCGCCGCAGCACTTGGAGAACAAGCTGAAGTTCTCCCCGTACATCGCCGAGGCGGTGGTCAGCGGCGACGGCCGCGGCTGGCTCGCCGCCATCGTCTGCATCCGCTTCCCGATCGTCTCGAACTGGGCGGAGCAACGGCGCATCCCGTTCACCAGCTACACCGACCTGTCGTCGCGGGAGGAGGTCCGCGCGCTGGTGCGCAACGAGGTTGCCGCCGTCAACCGGACGCTGCCGCCGGCGATGCGCATCCGGCGCTTCCTGCTGCTGCACAAGCAGCTCGACGCCGACGACGGCGAGCTGACCCGCACGCGCAAGGTGCGCCGCTCCGTGATCGCCGAGCGCTACGGCGCGCTCGTCGACGCGCTCCACGGGGACGGCGACTCCGTGCGCGTCGACTCGGAGATCACCCTGCAGGACGGCGGCAAGCAGCACATCCGCGCCACGCTCCGGATCGAGGACCCGGACATCGGCGCCGACGACGCCCGGGAGGACGCCGCGTGAACACCGCCCTGCTGGTCCAGCTCCTCGTCAACGGCGTCATCCTCGGCGTTCTCTACGGCGTCGTCGCCATGTGCTTCGTGCTGATCTACAAGGCGAGCCAGGTGGTCAACTTCGCCCAGGGCGAGTTCCTCGTGATCGGCGCCTTCGTCTGCCTGTGGTTCATCCAGGAGTTCGAGATGCCGTTCCTCGCCGGGTTCCTGTTCACGCTGTGCTTCATGGTCGTCTTCGGGGCGCTCCTGCAGGCGCTGGTGCTGCGCCCGCTGATCGGCGAGCCCGTCATCTCGGTCATCATGGTGACGATCGGGCTCGCGATCTTCTTCCAGGCCGCGATCAAGTGGCTGTTCGGCGTCAACACGGCGTCGTTCCCCGACGTGTTCGAGACCGACAGCGTCCGCGTGCTCGGGCTCAACGTCGAGCCGGCCTACCTGGCGATCCTCGCCATCTCGCTGGTGTCGATCGGCGTGTTCTACGTGTTCTTCACCCACAGCCGCACCGGGCTCGCGATGCGCGCCACGGCGTTCGACCAGCAGGCCGCGCAGTCGCTCGGGATATCCACCCAGCGCATGTTCGCGATCGCCTGGGCCATCTCCGCGCTGGTGTCCGCGATCGCCGGCATCACGCTCGGCATCGTCAACAAGATCTCGTTCGCGCTCGCGCTCGTCGGGATCAAGGTGTTCCCGGCCGCGATCCTCGGCGGCCTCGACTCGATTGTCGGGGCCGTGGTCGGCGGGATCATCATCGGCGTGCTCGAGAACCTCGCCGAGTTCGCCGACGGGCAGTACCTCAACTGGGGGAACATGTACGCGATCGCGCCGTTCTACGTGCTGGTGATCATCCTGATGGTCAAGCCGTACGGGCTGTTCGGCACCAAGGAGATCGAGCGGGTGTGAGCCACGTCGTGATCCCCCGCGCGTGCGGGGACTTCCGCACCGGCTACGAGGCCGACTCGGCGATCTTCCCGTCCGCCTGGTCGCGGCGCTTCTGCGTGCTCGGCGTCCTGCTCCTCGTGGCCGCGCCGGCGTTCGCCGACACCTACGCGATGTCGCTGCTGATCCAGATCGGCTACTACGGGATCGCCGCCATCGGCCTCCACATCCTGATCGGTCTCTCCGGGCAGATCTCGATCGGGCACGGCGCCCTGTTCGGCTTCGGCGCGTTCTCGTCGGCGTGGCTGTCGACGACGACATCGATCCCGGTGGTCCTCTGCGTCCCGCTCGCCGGGCTCATGACCGCCGCGCTCGGGATTGTCATCGGCCTGCCGGCTGCGCGCATCCGCGGGCTCTACCTCGCGATCGCGACGTTCGCCGCGCAGTTCATCCTCGAGGACTTCTTCGTGCGCGCCGAGGGGTTCACTGGCGGGGCCTACGGAAGCGCCGCCGAGACCGCGTCGTTCCTCGGGATCGACCTCGACACCGACCACAGCTACTTCTATCTCGTGCTGTTCTGGTTCATCGTGCTTGCGGTGGCGGCGGTGAACCTGCGGCGCACGCGCGACGGGCGCGCGCTGAGCGCGGTCCACGACCACTACCTGTCGGCGGAGATGATGGGGATCAACCTGACGCGCTACCGCCTGCTGGCGTTCGGGGTCTCGGCGTTCTACGCGGGCGTGGGCGGCGCGCTCTACGCGCACTACCTCGGGTTCGTCTCGGCCGAGGGGTTCAACCTGCTGCTGTCGATCCAGTTCCTCGCGATGGTGATCATCGGCGGGATGAGCAACGTCAAGGGCGCCATCATGGGCACCGCCTTCATCCTCCTGCTGCCCGAGGCGCTGGAGGCCGGGGTCTCCACGCTCGGCCACACCGGCTGGCTGAGCGAGGCCGCCGCCGAGTCGCTGCCGTTCTTCAAGGAGATGGCGATCGGGGCCGCCATCATCGCGTTCCTGATCTTCGAGCCGGACGGGCTCGCCCACCGCTGGAG
>CAZZIL010000179.1:0-8454 GCA_964654265.1 uncultured Gammaproteobacteria bacterium
GGGAAGTCGATACTGATCGGCACCCCGTTCGAGGCGTACGTCCAGGACGGGATTGACAGCTCGTCGGTCGAGGGGCTGTCGGACCTGCCGTACTCGGTGCCCAACATGCGCGTCGAGGTGCGCAACATGCAGGAGTCGCCGGTCCCGGTTCTTTGGTGGCGCTCCGTCGGGCACACCCACACCGCGTTCGCCGCCGAGACGGTCGTCGGCATGCTCGCGGAGGCGGCGGGCGAGGACCCCGTCGACTATCGCCTGCGGCACCTCGGGGACGCCCCCCGCCGCGTCCGCCACCGCGCGCAGGACGCCGGCGCGGCGGACTGGACGGGCGGCGCGCCTGCCGGCCGCTTCCGCGGGGTCGCGCTTCACAAGTCGTTCGGCTCGTACGTGGCCCAGGTCGTCGAGGTGTCGCGCACCGGCGACGGCGCGATCCGGGTCGAGAAGGTGTGGTGCGCCATCGACTGCGGCATCGCCGTCAACCCGGACGTCATCCGCGCGCAGGTCGAGAGCGGCGTCGGCTACGGCCTGGGCGCCGCGATGCGCAACCGGGTGACCTTGGCGGAGGGCGGCGAGGTCGTCGAGTCGAACTTCCCGGACTACGAGCCGCTGCGCATGCGCGACATGCCGGAGGTGGAGACCGTCATCGTCCGGTCGTCGGAGGCGCCGACCGGTGTCGGCGAGCCCGGCGTCCCGCCGGTCGCGCCCGCGCTCGCGGCGGCGATCCGCCAAGCGACCGGCGAGTGGGTCACCCGCCTGCCGTTCTCGCGCAACGGGGTCAGGTTCGCCTGATTCACCCCGGCACGCCCGGGCCGCGGCGCCGGGTCAGCCGTCCCACTTCCGCAGGCGGACGTCGGTGCTTCGGGCGTGCCCCTCCATTCCCTCCGCCCGGGAGATGCGCGCGGACACCTCGCCGACCCGGCGGGCGCCCTCGCGCGTCATCCGCTGCCAGGTGAGCGTCTTCGTGAACTTCGCGACCGAGAGTCCGCCGGTGTAGCGCCCGGCGCGCCGCGTCGGCAGGATGTGGTTCGGCCCGGACGCCTTGTCCCCGAAGGCGACGGTCGTCTCCGGGCCGAGGAAGAGCGAGCCGTAGTTGCGCAGGCGGCCGAGCCACCAGTCGAGGTCGTCGCAGTGGACCTCCAAGTGCTCGGGCGCGCGCGCGTCGGACAGTCGGGCCGCCTCCTCGCGCGATTCCGCGACCGTGACCTCCCCGTGGGCGTCCCAGGCCGCCGCTGCCGCCGAGCGGTTGGGCTCGGGCAGCCCGTCGATCAGCCCGGGGACGCGCCTGAGCGCCTGTCGCGCAAGATCCTCGGACAGCGCGACCAGCCATGCCGGGGAGTCGGGCCCGTGCTCCGCCTGGCTCACCAGGTCGGCCGCGACGATGTCGGGGTCGGCGCCCCCGTCGGCGATCACGAGGATCTCGGTCGGGCCGGCGAACATGTCGATCCCGGCGCGGCCGAACAGCAGGCGTTTCGCCTCGGCGACGTAGGCGTTGCCGGGCCCGACCAGGATGTCCGCGGGCTTCCCGGTGAACAGCCCGTGCGCGAGCGCGCCGATCGCCTGGACGCCCCCCAGGTTCAGGATCGTGTCCGCCCCGGAGACGTGGAGGGCGTGCAGGATCGCCGGGTGGATCCCGCCGTGCTCGGCGTGCGGCGGCGAGCAGGCGACGATGTGGCCGACCCCGGCGACGCGCGCGGTCGCCACGCCCATGACCGCCGAGGCGATGTGCGCGTAGCGCCCGCCGGGGACGTAGCAGCCCGCGACGTCCACCGGGATGTTGCGGTGCCCGGCGGTGACGCCCGGACCGAGCTCGACCGAGAGGTCCTGGACGGTCCCCTTCTGCGCCTCCGCGAACCGGGTCACCTGGCCCAGCGTGAACGCGATGTCGTCGCGCAGGGACTTGTCAAGCCGGCCGCCCGCCGCCTCGCGCGCGGCGGGCGCGACGACGATGTCGCCCTCCCACCGGTCCAGCTCCTTGGCGTAGCCGAGGACCGCCTCCTCGCCTCCGTCCGCGATGCGCGCGAGCATGCGCCGCACCGTCTCGCCGACGGCCTCGTCCGCCTTCCCCGCGGCGGCCTTGGCCTCCTTGATCCGCTTCATCTTCTCTCTCCTTCCCCGGCCGTCACCTGCACGCCGGGATTTCCAGCGGCCGGCGCAGGCTGTCGACCGACGACAGCAGCACCTGCCACAGTTGCACGTGCCGCGCCCGGAACGCCCCGGCGCAGCCGAGCAGGAAGTAGCGCCACTTGCGCCGGAACGTCTCGCCGTAGCGGTCCTTGAGGCCGGGGTAGGCGGCCTCGAAGTTGTCGTGCCAGCACAGGAGCGTGCGGTCGTAGTCGGCGCCGAAGTTCTGCCAGTCATCGATGATGAACAGCCCCTCGATGGCGCGCGCCAGCTGGCGCTGCGACGGCAGCTCGCCGTCCGGGAAGATCTCGCGGTTGATCCAGGTCGAGCGGTCGCGGAACGTCGCGGCGTAGTCGGTGCCGATGGTGTGCAGCAGGAACGCGCCGTGCTCGGGCTTCAGGCAGCGCCGGACCATGCGCATGTAGTCGCGGTGGTTCTTCGCCCCGACGTGCTCGAACATCCCGATCGAGTAGACGGCGTCGTAGCTGCCGCGGTGGTCGCGGTAGTCCTCGAGCAGGATGGTGACGTCCGCGCCCGCGCAGGTCTCCTGCGCGAGCGCGTGCTGCGCGCCGGAGACGGTGATGCCGGTGACGCTCACCTTGTGCTTCTCGGCGAAGTGCCGGGCGGCGCCGCCCCAGCCGCAGCCGATGTCGAGCACGCGCATCCCTTCCCGCAGCTGCAGCTTGCAGGCGATGAGGTCGAGCTTGGCGACCTGGGCGTCGCCGAGCGTCCCGGCGTTGCGCCAGTAGGCGCAGGAGTAGATCATGCGCTCGTCGAGCATCGCCCGGAACAGGTCGTTCCCGGTCTCGTAGTGGCGCTTCCCGGAGGACGCGCTGCGCGCCCGCGACTGCAGGTTGAGCACGTGGCGCAAGAGGCTGAACGGGATGTTCATGAGGCTCGGCGAGCGCTTGTGGGCGTCCGCCTTGAGCAGGCGGAACACCATCTCGTCGAGCCGGTCGCAGTCGAAGTGCCCGGCGATGTAGGAGGTCGCGAGCCCGGTGTCGCCGTGGAGGCACAGGTTGCGGTAGAAGGCCGGGTCGTGCACGCGCACGTCGTGCGGGCGGTCGCCCCCGATGGCGATGCCGGCGTCCGCGAACGTCTCGCGCACACGCCGTTCCATGTGTTTGCCGAGCATTCTCCGGTGCCCCGTGCGGCGCGGCCGCCGGGCCATGTCCTCCGCGCGGGATTCTACACGTTGCCCCGCGCGGCCGCCGGGCGCGTCACGAGATGCCGAGGTAGGCCCGCTTGATGTCGGGGTTCTCCATGAGGCGGGCGGAGTCGTCGGAGACGCGCACCCGCCCGCCCTCGAGCACGTACCCGCGGTCCGCGACCTTGAGCGCGAGGAACGCGTTCTGCTCGACGAGCAGGATGGGCACCCCGTCCTCCCGGTTGATCTCCCGGATGGTCTCGAAGATCCGGCTGACAATGATCGGGGCGAGCCCGAGCGACGGCTCGTCGAGCATGAGCAGCCGCGGCCGCTGCATGAGCGCGCGGCCGATCGCGAGCATCTGCTGCTCGCCCCCCGACAGGGTCCCGCCGGGCTGCGCGCCGCGGTCCGCCAGCGCCGGGAACAGCTCGTGGATGCGGCCGATGTCGCGGCGCGCCTGCGACTGGTCGCGAAGGTAGGCCCCCATCATCAGGTTCTCAAGGACCGTCAGGTCCGGGAAGATCCGCCGCCCCTCGGGGACCTGGCACAGGCCGAGCGCGGCGATCCTCTCGGCGCCGAGCCCGGCGATGTCCCGGCCCCGGAACAGGATCTCCCCGGAGCCGGGGGGCACCAGCCCGCTGATGGCCATCAGCGTCGTGCTCTTGCCGGCGCCGTTGGCGCCGATCACCGTGACAATCTCCCCCTCGTCGACCCTCAGCGACACCCCGTGGAGCGCCTCGATGGCGCCGTAGCCGGCGCGCACGTCGCGCAGCTCAAGCATGGGCGAGGGCCTCGTCACCCAGGTAGGCGCGCACCACCTCCGGGTGGGCCTGGATCTCGCGCGGGGCGCCGTCGGCGATGATGCCGCCGCCGTGGAGCACCAGGATGCGCTCGGAGAGGTCCATGACCAGGCGCATGTCGTGCTCGATGAGCAGCACGGCGATGCCGAGCTGGGCGGCGGCGTCGCGCACCGTGCGCGCGAGCCCGGCGGTCTCCGACGGGTTCATCCCGGCGGCGGGCTCGTCGAGCAGGAGCAGGAACGGCTCGGTGGCGAGCGCGCGCGCGATCTCGAGGCGCTTCTGCTCCGCGTAGGGAAGGCTGGCCGCCAGGTCCGCCTGGCGGTTGTCGAGCCCGATCCGGGCGAGGTGGCGCATGGCGTCGTCGATGATCCGGCGCTCCTCCGCGCGGGTGCGCCGGTCCCTCAGGATCGCACCGAGGATGCCGGCGCCGCTGCGGCAGTGGCGCGCCACCATCACGTTCTCGAGGACGGTCATCCGCTTGAACAGCCGGAGGTTCTGGAAGGTGCGCGCCACCCCGAACGCGGTGATCTCGTTCGGCTTGCGGTTGCGCAGCCGCAGGGTGCGCCCCTGGCGGTCGCGCGCGGCCGCCTCGCCGCCGTCGGGGCGCACCATCCCGGTCAGGCAGTTGAACACCGTGGTCTTGCCGGCCCCGTTGGGGCCGATCAGCGAGAGGATCTCCCCGTGGCTGACGTGGAAGGACAGGTCGCGCAGCGCCGCGACGCCGCCGAACGACTTGCGCACCCCGCGCACCTCGAGCGCCGGGTCAGCCACCGCCGCCTCCCGGGTCGTACCGCGGCGGCACGCGCGCGACCAGGCCGCCCGGCCGGAACAGCATCATCGCCACGAGCACGATCCCGAACGCGAACATGCGGTACTCGGAGAAGAACCGCAGGTACTCCGGCAGCAGCGAGATCACCAGCGCGGCGATGACCACCCCGGTGATCGACCCCATCCCGCCGAGCACGACGATGCACAGGATGATCGCCGAGTGGAGGAACGTGAAGCTGCCCGGGTTGACGTAGCTGGTCTTCGCCGCGAAGAGCGCCCCGACAAAGCCCGCCCAGCAGGCGCCGAGCGCGAACGCGGTCAGCTTGGCGCGGGTGCGGTCGATCCCGATCGCCTGGCAGGCGACCTCGTCCTCGCGCAGCGCGATCCAGGCGCGGCCGAGGCGCGAGTGGTCCAGTCGCCGGACGATCACCGCGGTGAACACGGTGAGCACGAGCGCGACGAGGTAGGTGAACACCTGCGCCTGCGCGAACCCGAGCTCCACGCCCGGGACGGTCGGCGCCGGGATGCCGGAGATTCCGGCCGGCCCCTTGGTCACCGTCGACCAGTTCTCCAGCGTGAGCCGGATGATCTCGCCGAACCCTAGGGTGACGATCGCGAGGTAGTCCCCCCGCAGCCGGAGCACGGGTATGCCGAGGATGACGCCGGTGACGGCGGCGAGCAGCCCGGCGACCGGGAGCGCGGCCCAGAACCCGAGGCCGTGGTACTCGTAGAGGAGCGCGAAGGTGTAGGCGCCGACCGCGTAGAACGCGACGTAGCCGAGGTCGAGCAGGCCGGCGAGCCCGACCACGATGTTGAGCCCGAGGCCGAGCACGACGAAGATCAGCGCGGTGGTGAGCACCGACACTTGGTAGGCCGAGAACACGAACGGGAACAGCGCGGCGGCCGCGAGCAGCGCGGCCAGTCCCCACGCCCGCGCGTGGGGCGCCCCCGCCACCTGGGCGGCGGCGCGGCGCCACCCGGTGCCGGGGCCGAGCGCCGCCGCGAGCGCGTCGCCGGCGCGGGCCGGCATCGCCAGGCGGGCCGCGACCGCCGCGAACACGCCGAGCGCGACCAGGCCGACCTCGGCGAGGCGGAACTCCGCCACGCCACTGCCGTCGCCCGAGACGCGCACCCCGACGATCGGCAGCGCCAGGAAGCCCGCGAGCGCGCCCATGCCGAGCGCCGGGCGCAGCCTGCGCAGGACGCTCACACCCGGGTGTCGGAGCTGCGGCCGAGCAGCCCCTCGGGCTTGAACACCAGGACGGTCACCAGCACCAGGAACGCGATGATGTCCTCGTAGTCGCTTCGGATGAGCCCGGCGGAGAAGCTCTCGACCATGCCGAGGAGGATGCCGCCGAGCGCGGCGCCGGGGATCGAGCCGATCCCGCCGAGCACCGCGGCGGTGAACGCCTTGATCCCGGCGATGAACCCGAAGTAGAAGTTCAGCTGGCCGTTGTGCGTGGCGACGAGCACGCCGCCGATCCCGGCGCAGGCGCTGCCGATCACGAAGGCCGCCGACACCGTGCGGTTGACGTCGACGCCGAGCAGCTGCGCCATCCCGCGGTCCTGCGAGACCGCGCGCATCGCCCGGCCCAGGCGCGTGCGGCGGATCAGCAGCGCCAGCAGCGCCATCGACACCGCCGCCGCCGCGAGGATCGCCCACTCGGTGCTCTGCAGCAGCGGGGTGTCGACCTCGCCGTCCCCGGCGAGCATCCGCAGGACCCCGGCGGTCTCGTCGACCCCGAGCATCTTGTCGACCAGGTTGGGGTACGCCTTGAACTCCGCCCCCTGGCTCACCAGCACGTAGTTCTGCAGGAAGATCGACATGCCGATCGCCGTGATCAGCGCCGACAGCCGGGGCGCGGCGCGCAGCCGGCGGTACGCCAGGCGCTCGATGGTCCAGCCGTAGGCGCAGGCGAAGATCACCGCCGAGATCAGCGCCGCCACGAGGAACGCCCCCTCGTCGAAGCCGAAGTGCGCGAGCACCGCCGCGGCGACCAGGCCGACGAAGGCCCCGATCATGTAGATCTCGCCGTGCGCGAAGTTGATCAGCCCGATGATCCCGTAGACCATCGTGTAGCCGATCGCGATCAGGGCGTAGATGCTCCCCCGGGTGAGCCCGGCAAGGAAGTAGTCGAGGAACGCCTCCATCGGCCGCGCCCGCTCCCGGTCGTCAGGCCGCCTTCGCCCGGCCGCCGCGACTCAGCCCGGCGGCCCGGCAACCGGACGGCGGGGCAGGCGCGCGGCCCCCGCCCGCGCCCGGCATTCCCTCCCCCCGCCGGGGCGGATCAGTCCGCCGAGACGAAGTCCGGGCGCACCTGGAACATCGCGAACCCGGCGCCGACGACGTCCCCGCGCTCGTCGAAGGAGATGCCGCCGATCGCGGAGTTGACGTCGATGGCCCTCAGGGCGTCGGCCAGCCCGGCCATGTCGGACCCGCCGGCGCGCTCGATCCCCGCCTTGAGCGCCTGCATCGCCGCGTAGCCCTGCAGGCTGAACACGCCGATGTCCTCGCCGAACTTGGTGGTGTAGGCGTCGATCACCGCCGCCGCCGCCGGCAACGCCGAGGTGTCCGCCGGGGCCGACAGGTAGTAGTCGAGCGCGTAGAGCCCGGCCGCCGACAGGAACGACGGGTCCTTCACCCCGTCGCCCGAGACGAAGTGCGCGCGCACGCCGTCCTTGCGCGCCGCCGTCACGATTTTCGACGCCTCGGGGTGGTAGCCGCAGTAGAACACCGCCGTGCCTTGGTTGTCGATCCCGGCGCCCTTGATCTTGCTGATCAGCGCGGAGTAGTCGGGCGCCCCGGCGGTGATCCCCTCGAACACCGGGATATCGACGCCGGCACCCTCCAGGTTCGACCGCACCGCGTCCGCCAGCGCCTTGCCGTAGTCCTGCTTGTCGTGGACCACCGCGGCGGCCGAGATGCCCAGCTTGTCGACCGCGAACCCGGAAAGCCGGTCCGCCTGCGCCAGGTCGTGCGCGATCGTGCGGAAGAAGTTCGGGTTCTCCCCGCCAAGCGTCAGGTCCGGGTTGGTCGACGACGGCGACACCACCACGATCCCGGCGTTGCGGTAGATCGGCAGCGCCGCCTTGGTCGCCCCGCTGCAGATGTGGCCGACGACGGCCGCGACCCCCTCGGCCGCCAACTTGTTGGCGACGTTGCTCGCCGTGTTCGGGTCGCACAGGTCGTCCTCGGCGACCACCGTGACGTCCTCGCCGCCGATGCCGCCGGCCGCGTTGATGTGCTCCGCCGCCAGCTCGACCGCCTGGCGGACCGGCACCCCGTACGGCGCCAGGTCCCCAGAGAGCGGGCCGGCCACGCCGATCTTGATCTCCGCACCCGCGACGGCCGATGCCGCCAGCGCCAGCGCGATCGCCGCGCCCCGAACCGTGTGAGTGTGTGCCTTGCCCATTAGTCGTCTCCGGCTGTCGTTGCTGTCAGGACGGTCCGCCGCGGGCGAGGCAGGCATCCCCCCGTTCCCCGCGTGCGCAGGGTCCGTGCTCCGCCCGCCCGCGGCACACCGGTGGGCATTCTAACCCGGTTTGGGGATTTGCGTTTGCGGGGGGAGGGCGGGGTGCGGGCGGCGCGCCCGGCCCGGCGCCAAGGGGCGGGGTCAGTTG
>CAZZIL010000180.1:0-3567 GCA_964654265.1 uncultured Gammaproteobacteria bacterium
GGAGGAGCGGGCCGGCGCGTTCATGGAGAGCCTGCGCAGGGAAACCGCGCGGTTCCAAGGAGAGATCCTGAGCGGGGACCTGCTGGACCAGCTTGGGCCGGGGAGGGGGAAATGAACGCAGTCACATCGTCGTGGCAGGAGTCTCTCCATAGAGAGGGGTTTCTCCACAGCGATCGGTTCTACCCCTCCGGCACAGTGGTGCAGGGTCCCCCCCGCAGAGAGCCTGTCCGGGACCTTGGCGATGCCGAGTGCCGTGCCGTGAACGGGGTCGCGCCTCTCGCAAGGTCCCACGCCGACATCTTGGGTGGCGCCGGCAATGGGGTGCGCAACGGCAACGGGATGCGCGCAGGGGAGGTTTGGAGACGGGATGTTGACTGGCTGGCCGAGATGGAGGCCTCCCGCAAGGACAGTCGCCCCGTGGACAATCCCCCCCAGACCGAGCAGGAGCTGCTTGAGGAGATGGAAGCCAAGATGAGGGAGTACCCCACCCTGAAGGAGGGGTGGGACGGGTACGATGCCGAGCCGCTGATCCCCGGATCGCTGGATGACGCGAGGAAGTTCCTTGCCCACCGGCCCACGGGGGTGAAGGTGCCCTTTGTCGGGCTCAACGCCGCCGGGGAAATCGAGCTGTACTGGGAGGAGAAGCGTGTCACTGCCGATATCGTCTTCGAGGGGAACGGAAAGTTTTACTACTATGCCGTCTACCGCCCCCTTTCAGGGAAGGACATCTGGCGCCAGGCCGAGGACTGTGACGCCGATTCCCGCTGGCCAGCCGGTCTTGTGGAGGTTGTGCGGGAAATAGGCCAGGCCGTGCCGGGGCAAGACCGATGATAAGGTCATGCAGGGAGTTGGAGAGGCTGTACGGGAACAGCAAGTGCAAGTGTGCCCAGTACCGGGAGCACTTTCCCTGCGGGGAGTGCGAGCGCCAGTCGGTGAGCGAGTACTCCCCCGGGCCGGTCAGGGACACGGAAGACTTGGTTCGCTTGTGTTTGCCGCGACAGATCAGGGGTGGGCGCATCGATCTGTCATCTCTGGGCGGCACTGACGGAAGAGGCGTGTCAGTGATCCGGTGCGCCTATGTGTCGAAGGAGGAGCTGGACCTGAAGAGGGAGGCGTTTGCCGGCAAGCACGGTGTGGCCGCTGATGATGTTCGGTTGGCGAAAGTGCTGTGTCGCAAGGTGCGCGACATCGAGTGGGCCGGAAGGCAAGGGTTTAACATATACGACACGGCCGGCGAGACAGACCTGAGTCACGCCGACATTTGTCGATCCGCCTGTGTTGCAAAGGGAACACCGGACAGAAAGGTTGCAATCCGGCGGCTCCAAACCGAGCTTAGGGATTGCTTTGAGTTTTTGTTGGAATGAGCACCCTGACGAGTCCCGCGACACTGTCAGCACAGTGACTCGGTGAGATTTCTCACAACGGGCGCGTGGCGAAATCGGGGCTTCGGTCCCGTGAGCACTCATGGTGCAAACGTAGCCGGGACACAGTGCTCCCGTTCTCTTCGGCGGTGGCCTGATGGGTCCTCGCGGGACCGTTCACGAAGGGGCGCAAGTCCCGCAAGTCGTAGCATGTGGGGCAGGCGACGATCGCCGTGCCCACGACCTGATGGGGGTCTGCTCCTTGGCAAGATGTCGCTTGCGCGGATGTTGCCCCACCTGGAGCGCGGACAGGAATGTGCCGGGGTGCCCGGAGGCGACGGGGTTGGCCCCCTCGGATCAGCGACCGACAGTAGTCGGGACATAGCGTCAGCAGACCTTGCACCGGAAGAGGCACCGCGTGTAGCACCGTGCGCGGATGCCCGGAGGGCCGCCTTGCTGGACGCTGAATGCGGCAGACATCTCGCCAGCACCCCTCCCCTGTGGCCGACGCCTCGGGGGCGCAAGCGGTGGGCGCCCTGTCGTTGGCGTGTTAGGATACGCGCGAGGGACTGGCTGACATGGAGGTTGAGACGCTGACGGGAACGCCGCGGCGGTGGAATCGCGGCGGGTGCGCTGCTGTCGCGGCAGGCTTCGTTGTGCGCTTTGCTGAGGACCTGCGCGGGGAAGCCGCGCGGTTGAGCCTGAACGGGGGCCTGCCGGACAAGCTTGGCCCGGGGAAGGGGAAGTGAACGCACTCGCATCATCGTGGCAGGAGCCTCCCCACAGAGGACCGGTCCGGGACCCAAACGATGCCGAGCGTCGCACGGTGAACGGGGGTGTGCATCTCACGAGGTTTCACGGCGGCATTCTGGGCGGTGCCGGCAACCGGGTGCGCAACGTCAGCGGGATGCGCGCCGGGGAGACCTGGATGGACGGGGACGACTGGCTGGCTGAGATGGAGTCCTCCATCAAGGACAGCGACCATCCGGGCAGGGGCATGGGTTTGCGCGAGAGCGCGGAGACGTTGCCGGAGCCGCTCAACGGCCTCCTTCGCCCCGCGACCCATCCTCCCCGGACCGAGCGGGAACTGCTTGAGATGATGGAGGCCAAGATGAGGGTGTATCCCACCTTGGAGGAGGGATGGGACGGGTACGATGCCGAGCCGCTGATCCCCGAATCGCTAGGCGATGCGCGGAAGTTCCTTGCCCACCGACCCAAGGGGGCGAGAGTGCCCTTTGTCGGGATCTGCCTCACCGGGGAGGTCGGGCTGTACTGGGAGGAGAAGCGTGTCTTTGCCCAGATCACCTTTGAGGGGAACGGGAAGTTTTACTACCATGCCGACTGTCGCACTCTTTCCGGGCAGGACATCTCGCACCAGGCCGAGGACTGTGTCGCCGACTCCTGCTGGCCAGCCAGTCTCTTGGAGGTGGTGCGAGAGATTGGCCGGGTCGCACAAGAGCGGCGATGAGGCCGTGCCGGGGGCTGGACCCACGATCCCGGTGTCGGCGTGCCGGCCCCGCAATCCGCGCCCGATGGAGGCCGACCCGGTGGCGCACCACGCGGGATGCCCGGAGGGCCGCCTTGCCGGGGGTTGACGCGGCGGACGTCTCGCCGGGCGGACGTAGGTGCCCCCGGCGGTCGGCGTTCCCGGGGTCGCACGCGGTGGATGCCCTGCCGCTGGCGTGCTAGAATACGCGCGAGAGGTTGGCTGACATGGAGGTTGAGGCACTGGCGGGAGAGTTGCGGCCGTGGAACCGCGACGGGCACGCCGTTGTCGAGGCGGGGTTCATCGTGCGCTTCGAGGTGGCCCCCTCGCAGTACGAGGTGCGGAAGTTCTCCGAGCTTCACCCCGGGCTGGAGGCCGGCTACCCGAGGAAGCGGCTCGGCGCAGAGGAGGGGCCGGACTTCCTCCCGGGCAGGGCCCTGTCGTCTCCCCAGTGCGTCTTTGACCAGACCGACCCGGACGACAAGCTCGTGAGAGACATCACCATCGGACAGATCCAGAAGGGCGAGCATGCGCTGACGGTGCGACGGCGCGACTACCGCGACTGGGAAACGACTTGGGAGGGGGAGGTGTTGCCTGTCCTGGGGCGCACGCTTCCGATTTTCCTGAGGACCAACGTCCGGAGGATCGGGCTGCAGTTCCACAACAGGTTTGTCTGGGAGGGGGACCCGGCCGGGTTCAGGTCGGACATGGTGCTGGACA
>CAZZIL010000181.1:0-11638 GCA_964654265.1 uncultured Gammaproteobacteria bacterium
CGACGCCGCCCGCCCCAGGTCGAACCCGGCCGGGAGCGGCCCCGACCCGTTGACCGCCACGATCTCCCCGGACGGCTTCCGCACCATCGCGAAACAGTCGCCCCCGACCGACGTCGAGTAGGGCTCGACCACCCCCTGCACCGCGACCGCCGCGATCGCCGCGTCCACCGCGTTGCCGCCGCGCCCAAGGATGCGCATCGCCTCCGCCGTCGCCAGCGGGTGCGAGGTCGCGGCCGCCTCGCGGCAGCACACCACGGGCGAGCGCCCCGGCTCCTGGAAGTCCCTCACGCCGCCAAGTATAGTTTCGATTAAGATTTGCGCGCGCCGGGCGTGCGCCCGGCGGGACATTCTCCCCCACGACCGACGACGCGCAAGGACACGCAATGGAAGCCATCGAACTCGTCCCCTGGGTGGCGGCGGCCGTCGTGCTCGCGGGCGTCGCGGGGTGGCTGCTCGCAAGCCGCGGCCGCGGCCCGGCGGGCGGGCGCGCCGACGAGATCGCCCGGCTTCGCGACGAGACCCGGGAGGCCATGGACCGGCTGGCCCAGGCCGTCACCCGGCAGGCGGAGCGCTCGCTGGAGCAGTCGGAGGCCCACGCGCGCAACGCCCGCGAGGAGCTGCGCGACAACCTGAACGCGCGCATCAAGGAGCTGGTGGACACGCAGGCGCAGATGAACAGCGGGGCCAGCGCCCAGCTGGAGACCATCCGCAAGGCGGGCGACGAGCAGATCGGCAAGCTGCGCGAGATGGTCGACGAGAAGCTCCGGCTGATCCACGAGCGCGCCGCGCAGATGACCGAGCTGGCGCAGGACGTCGGCAGGCTCAAGGCGGTGCTCTCCAGCGTGCGCACCCGGGGCCTGCACGGGGAGTTCCAGCTGGAGGCCCTGCTGGAAGAGTCGCTGTCGCCCGGCCAGTACCGCAAGAACGTCGCGCTCGGCGGCGCCGGCCAGGTGGTGGAGTTTGCGATCTGCCTGCCGAACCGCGACGGGTCGGACGGGCCGCTGCTGCTGCCGCTCGACTCGAAGTTCCCGCTCCAGCCGTACGAGTCGCTGCTGGAGTCCGCCGACGCGGGCAACCCCCGGGAAGAGACCGAGGCGCGTCGCAAGGCGTTCGTCGCCGAGCTGAAGAGGAAGGCGCGGGAGATCGCGAAGTACATCTCGCCACCGCGGACCACGGACTTCGCGCTGATGTTCCTCCCGGTCGAGGGGATGTACGCCGAGGCGCTGCGCACCAGCGACACCTGGAACGAGATCCGCGCGATGAACGTGGTCATCGTCGGCCCGACCACGCTCTACGCCCTGTTGCAGAGTCTCCTGATGGGGTTCAAGTCGATCGCCATCAGCGAGCACACCGCCGAGGCGTGGGCCTTCCTCCGCGAGGTCGCCAGCGAGTTCAGGAAGTTCGACGAGGCGTTCGCGAAGTGCGCGCGGAAGCTGGAGGAGGCCGCCGCCGCCGTCGAGAGCGTCGAGAAGCGCTCCCAGATCATGCGCAAGAAGCTCCACGCCCTCTCCGACTCGGACGCCCCGCAGGGCATGCCACGGCCCGGCAGCGAGGGACGGCGCCCGGAAGACCCTGAATGAGGCGATCCGCGCCACACCGTCATGCGGGACAGGAGCGGCCCACGCCCGAGGCGCATCACGGCCCGTCGGCACGGCAGGAACGCTCCCCGATGGGGGCAACGTCCATGAGATCGTCAGCGGTCGGCGCAAGACACCCCTGCCTGCGCGACCGGGGACAGAGACAGTCGCCCACTGGCCATCGGCCACGACCCGACCGGTGGACCCTTGACCGGGAACAGACCTCCGCGCAGTCTGCATCCCGACTGAAAAAGCCCGTGATGGCCGTGTTCGGCTTGACACCAGGCGGGACGGCAAGTAGAATGGTCGCATGAACGGTCGGCTGTCGGAGAGTGCATCCCGGCTCCTCTTGGTGAGGCCGGGTTCTGACCACCAGTCCGATTCGCGTAACGGCCATGCCGTCGTGCCAGTGGCAGAGCTGCCGGGGCTGGAGGCGCTCGATGAGTTCTCGGGGCACGCACTCTGGAGCGGGAGGGTCGAGGACTTCCTCGCCGGGTTGCCGCGCGAGGAGCAGTTCGACCTCATTGTCACCTCGCCCCCCTACAACATCGGCAAGGCCTACGAGACAAGGGTCGGCCTGGAGACCTATCTCTCCTGGCAACGCGAGATCATCAGCGAGCTGATCCCTCGGCTGAAGGACACCGGCAGCCTGTGCTGGCAGGTCGGAAACTTCGTGAGCAACGGCTCGATCGTCCCCCTCGACATCGAGTTCGACCCGATCTTCCGGAAGGAGTTCGGGTTGCGCCTGCGGAACCGAATCGTGTGGCGCTTCGGGCATGGTCTGCACACCAAGCGCAGATTCTCGGGCCGGTACGAGGTGGTGCTGTGGTACACAAGGTCGGACAGCTACGTGTTCAACCTCGACGCCGTGCGCGTGCCGTCGAAGTACCCCGGCAAGCGACACTTCAAGGGGCCGAACGCGGGCAAGCCATCGGGAAACCCGATGGGCAAGAACCCCGAGGACGTCTGGGAGATCCCGAACGTCAAGAACAACCACCCGGAAAAAACCGGGCACCCGTGCCAGTTCCCCATCGGGCTGGTCGAGCGGCTGGTGCTCGCGCTGACTGACCCGGGCGGCCCCGTGTTCGACCCGTTCGCCGGCGTGGCCTCTGCCGGTGTGGCGGCCGCCATACACAACCGCCGGTTCATCGGGTGCGAGACATCGGCAGACTACGTGCGCACGGGTCTGTCCCGGTTGCGCGAGGCCGTCGAGGGAAACGCCAGGTACAGACCACACGACAAGCCGATCTTCGACCACACACGTTGCGGCCAGTCAAGGCGTCCCGACGAGTGGCTCCATCAGGCGATCCTGTGAAACACGAGACGTTCGCCCATGCCGAGGGCAGAAAGTTCGTGCCGGATGACCTGCTGGCGGAAGTCACGCAGACGCTTGCGAAGGTGCCAGTCCCAGACGGGCGAGACATAGCGAAGCAGATCCGGCAAGGGTTCCTCGCCGGCCTCAGGGCCGAGGGGTGGACCAACAAGGTGCACTTGTCCCAGAGTTCGAAGTGCACCATCACGTCGTCCAAGCGACAGGTTGGCCTTTGCCTGCAGACCGGCAACATGGCCCGCATGTACGCCGACCTCCTGAAGCTGCAGGCCCTGTACCTCGACGGCGCCGTCATCGCCGCCATCCTGATTCTCCCCTCCAAGGCCGCGGCAAAGCGCATGGGTGAAAATGTCGCCGATGCCGACCGGCTCAGGGGCGAGCTGGTGATGTTCCGGAAAGCCTTCACCGTCCCCACCGTCTTCATCGCGTTGTCTTTGACATGAGCAAATCCACGCCAACGCCGGCCGGGCAAGGTCGGTTTGGAATGCCCAAGCCCAAGCGGGTCGAGGAGTTCAGCAAGCTTCTTCAGGCGCCTGCCACGCCCACCCTGCGGATTGAGTTCCAAGGGCGCGTGCGGGACATACCAACGATACGCGTGGCGATAGGGTTGCCCAAGTATCGCCTGGCAAACGGGCGGACGACATCGCTTCAGGAGGAGTACCTGGCGGAGCATCCCGAGCTCCCCGGGGACTTCTTTGAGCGCGATCCCGAGCTGCTGGACGTGCAACGGGTGCAACACGCCCTTCTGATGCGGCTCGCGCAACGGTCCGACCTGCAGAAGCACTTTGAGGACACGCGCAACAAGCAGCTCGAACAGATCATCCTGGACGAGAACGGCTTCGTGGTGAACGGAAACCGCCGCTTGGCGTGCTGGCGCGAGCTGCTACACGACAACACCGCGAAGTACGGGCACTTTGCGCACATCGATGTCGCCGTGCTGCCGCACTGTGACGAGCGGGACATTGACCGCCTGGAAGCCAAGCTGCAGATCGAGCAGGACATCAAGGCGGACTACAGCTGGGACGCGCGAGCAAACATGATAAAGGCCAAGATGGACCGCGACGGTTTCGCCACCAAGGAGATCGCAGACATGTACAAGATGAGCCCCAGGGATGTGGAGGAGCTCTTGGACATGCGCGACTACGCAGACGAGTACCTTGTTTCCCGGGGGAAAAAGAGCCAGTGGTCTCTCGTGTCGGAGGACGAATTCGCGTTCAGGAGACTCGTGAAGACCCGGAAAAAGATCCAGGAACCCGGCGACCAGGACGTCTTCAAGGACCTGTCGTTCACGCTCATTGACGATCCCAAGGCTGCCGGCCGGCGGGTGTACGAGGTGATTCCCGAGGTCAAGGAGAACCTTGCCGAGATCAAGGAGAGCATCGCAAACAGGTTCCGACAGGAGCCGCAACCAGGTCAGCCACAGGCGGACCAAGACGTTGTCGATCTGTTTGGCGGACCGGGCGCGGCCCGGCCGGGCATCGCGCCATCCCTTGGGAACACGATTCGAAAACCCGAGAACTCCGGAAAGGTCCGGGAAATCATTATCGAGGCGATCGAAAGAAGGAGACAGCTGAAAAAGGACGAGAAGTCGGCAAGTTTCCTGCTCGACTGCTGCGTGCGGGCGCACGATTCGCTTGCGGCGGCAGCGACGAGGGGCCTGCACCCGGAATCAAGCCGCGAGGGGGTGCGAAAGCAACTCACCGAGATTGTCCGGCTTGCGGAGCGGATCGAGAAGTACCTGAAGGAGCGTGATGAAGATCAGCTACCGTGAGGTCGACAGCCGCGCACTCCTAACGCTCGACCTCGGGGACAAAAGCCAGGATTGGTCGCGCGCGATTCGCCGGCTTGTGCAGGATCGCTCCGATGATGCGCAGCTGGAGAACAGCCAGACGCTGTCACTCCCGTGGTGGAGTTTCGTCGCGCTTCGCGCCGACTTCTCCAGCATCCTTCACCACTACGGGGTGTCGGTCGGGAAGGACCATGAGATAAACCTGGATCCCGTCGCGACCAGGTTGTTGCGCGAATCGTCACGCAACGCCAGGACCTATGAGGAGTCACGAGGCAACCTCGCCCTCTCCGCCGCCGAAATCCAGGATCAGCTCGTCTGTCACGGATTTTCGCGGGTCCTGTCCCCCGAACAGGTCAGGAATGTGTCTCGCATCGCCTCCTTGCCGGCGGCCGCGACATTCTCGGTGCCGGGAGCCGGCAAAACAACCGAGGCGCTGGCTTGCTTTCTCCTGCGCGCCAAGGCTGGCGACCGCCTGCTGGTGATCGCACCCAAGAACGCTTTCGCCGCCTGGGAAGAGCAACTCGCGGACTGTGTCCCGGAGGAACCGAACGGCTTCGTCCGCCTGACGGGGGGGCGTGACAGAATCGGACAGATGTTGGAAGACCCGCCGCGGTACGCCATCATCACCTACGAGCAGCTGTCGGTAATTTCCCGGCAAATCGCCGCCTATTGCGCCAAGCACAGGGTCCACGTGTTTCTCGATGAGAGCCACCGCATAAAGAGCGGGCACACGCGCCCCATCGCCCGGGCCGTGCTTGATCTCTCGCACCTTCCGGCAAGCAAGCTCATCCTGTCAGGCACACCAATGCCCCAGTCCAAGGAGGACCTAGTTCCCCAGTTCAGATTCCTGTTTCCCGAGTTGCCGACAACGGCTGAGACCGTGGTGGAGCGAATGCGTCCCATCTTTGTGCGGACCACCAAGACTGAGCTCAACCTGCCACCCATGGAACGCAACCTTGTCAGGCTTCCCATGGGCACACTGCAGTCGGAGCTGTACCGCCTGATGAGGTCCGAGGTGGCCCGAGACGCCGCCGAGGCACAGGGGTTGGGGCCCGGGGCCAAGCAGGCCTTTCGCCGCCTAGGAAGATCCGTCGCGAAGCTACTCCAGTTCGTCTCAAATCCCGCCTTGCTGGCATCGGAAATCTCTTTCGCCCACGCGGACCTGCTGTCGGCCGTCCTCGCGGAGGGCGACGGCCCTAAGGTTCGCGGCGTCCTCAAACGTGCCCGCGCCCTTGCCACTGACGGGCACAAAGTCTTGATCTGGACCTCGTTTGTCCGAAACGTTGAGTACTTGGCAACGCGGCTTGCCGATGTCGGCGCCCTCTACATCCACGGGGGTGTGGAGACGGGGGACGAGGACAATGACGACACTCGCGAAGGAAAAATCAGACAGTTTCACGATGACAAGAACATCCGGGTGCTTGTGGCCAACCCCGCCGCGGCGGGGGAAGGCATCAGCCTCCATCGCGTGTGCCACCACGCGCTCTACCTTGATCGCACCTTCAACGCGGCCCACTACCTTCAGTCCGAGGACCGAATCCACAGGTTCGGGTTGCCCCCTGAGCAGGTGACGCGAGTGGAGATATTCGAGTGCCAAGACACCGTCGACGAGACCGTCAGGGAGAGACTAAGCGACAAGACCCGGGCGATGGGGGAGGCACTGACGGATTCCTCGCTTCAGGTCGACCCCGTCCCGATGGACCCGACCGGGATTGGCGTCCAAGACGACGACGATTCCGGAATGAGCAGGGAGGACTTCACCGCCTTGCTCAGGCACCTGGGGGAAGAACAGTGATTCAGTTCTCACCCGGCGCAATCGTGGGATGTCTCGAGCTGCTGGACATGGTGGGCCGGATCAACTCATCCATCGGGGAGCTCGTGACATCGTTTCCGCGGCTCGGTGGAGTCAAGACCGTCACTGTGTTGCAGACCGCACAGGCCTTGGGGTGGCTTGCGGTCAGTGAGTCAGGCGGCACCACCGTAACCCGGGCGGGGTCGCGGGTTCTTGGCGCTGGCACCTACGAGCTTAGGCTTCGCCAGGCGATCCTCGACTATATCGACGCAACACGACCTGCGTGGCTCCAGACCGCCGCATCGGGGCGCTCACGGACCCTCCAGTTTCTTGACAACGATGTGGCACAAGTCTTCGCCGAGGCTGGATTGTCCGACGGGACAGAGGGTGATGTCGTCAACTATTGGGACTTTTTGGCCGCAAGGGCCCGCGGTCAAAAGAACATCCGGCTCACGGAGATTGGTCGCCAAGGCGAGAGACTCTCGATGGAGTACGAACTCAGACGCACCGGGAAACATCCGCGCTGGGTAGCAGTGGACTGCAACCTGGACGGATACGACATCCTGTCTGTTGTCGACAGGGATGATCACGCGCAGCTATCAATAGAAGTGAAGGCATCAATCCGGGGCGACGCCGGGTCATTTCACTTGACAGCCAACGAGTGGTCCCGCGCCCAGAACACAAAGAATCACCTGTTTCATCTGTGGGACCTGTCCGCCAACTCCAAGCGCCTAGCCATCGTGTCGGCAGAGGGCGTTTGTCCCCATGTCCCGGAGAACCAAGGACACGGGACATGGGAGCACGCCGAAATACCGTTCAGCGCGTTCTCCGACAAGTTCTTCGAACAGGGCATCGACCGGTAGCCCATCCGAACACTTCAGCGCAAAGAGGGACGAGACTGCATCACGCCCGCCGATGCGCAGGCGGCACTGCCATCGCGAAGGGAAGCGCGACCAGCACCGGCGGAGTCTCTCCCCATGAGGTCGCGGAGTAGCTCTCCCGTCAAGACTGATCTGGAAGACTCCCGACTTGGAGTGGGTGTCGGGGATCCCGTCACTCTGCTCGTTTGTCGCCGATCGTGCCCGGGCGCGGTCGAGCAAGCGCACGCCACCAGCGAGCTGACAGGAGGGGCACGAGGCGGTAGAGGGTTTCAGCGTCTTCGATCTCCCCGGGAGAGGGCTCGCTCACAGAGTGGGTCTGGCAGTCGCCGTTGGGGTCAAGCCTTCGGTAGTGGACACACTTGCATCCGCTGTCTCCGTAAGTCAGATCAACGTCCCTGCACGACAGGCCGGCTGTCTTTGGTGTCTGTGCCAACCCTCACAGCTCCCGCAAAGGTTCGATGAGCGCCTCGGGCCACCCGGAATCGATCAGGCAGTCCTCTGCCCCGCCCCGGCCGATCTTCTTTCCGTTCGAGTACCTCAAGACAAGGAAGTAGAACTTCCCGTCACCCTCGAACGTGGCCGACACAGACAAGTCCGCGCTGTTCCAGCGGAGTCCCACCACGCCGTCCGTGCCCAGGGACGGGTACGGCAACCGAATGTCGCCCGGCCGCATTGCCAAGAACCTCCGGACATCCGTCAGCGTGCCCGGGGAGACCGCCTTGGAGGAGTAGCCGTCCCAGTCATCCGGGAGAGTCGCATAGTGTGACAGCTTGGTCTCCAGCAACTCTCCCATCTCGGCCTCGGTCCGCCGGGGAGCATTCGCCCTGCGTTCCCGCGCAATCTCTGTGGGCAACTTCGTTCGCGTCCCAATCTCGCGGCGCGCGCGGTCGATCCTGGCCTGAAAGCGGCGGAGTTTCTCGTCGTCGTCTTCCTGCCAAGGCTCCGTCTTCCCGGAACCGGAGGACTGCTGTGAGGCTCCCCCGCGCGCGGAGTAGGAGATATCGCCCATGGGTCTTGCGTTGTTCAACCTATGGAGCGTAGCATAGCAGGCTGGCGGCGCGGGGATCAAGGGGCGCGCCGGCCGCAAGGGCAGGTCCGCCTGGGCAGATCAGGATGTCCGCCGGGTACCCGGCGTTGGTCTGCGTCTCGACAGGGCGGCGGATCGACCACCGGGTCGTGCCCGGGGTTCCGGGGCCGACGGCGCCCGTGGCGACGGGGCGCATGTGGTGGTGACTGGTCTCGGCCAGGGCGCGTTCCGCCGCCCTCGACCCGGCGCGCCCGACAGCCCCGGCTTCGTGGGCGAACCCCGGTCCGACTCCGGTGTCGAAGGCTGTGGCCCCCGGCTCCGGGTGGCGGCGTTTAGGTTCGCCCGTCCGGGGTGTCTTGGTGGCCGGTGCCCGGTCGCGCCCGGTCCGGTGAGGACGGTCGCATCGATGTCCGGTGCCGATCCTCGCCGCCCCCCGCGGCCTTCCAGCGCCAGAAGGTGCGCACGCTGATCCCCACCTGCGCGCACGCCTGCGCCAGCATGGCGCCGCCCCGCCGCGCCTCGGCGATGTCGCGCAACGTGCGCGCGCGATCCGTCGCGATGTCATCCGGCCCCGCTTGCCGGGCGTGACCGCCACCCCCGGCACGACAGGTCAGTCGCCCTCGGTGTCCGTGCCGACCCTCGGCTCCCGCAGGGGTTCGACAAGCACCTCGGGCCACTCGGAATCGACAGGACAATCCTCGGTCCCATACCACCCGGTCTCCTTTCCCTCCGAGTACCGGCAGACAAGGAAGTAGAACTTCCCGTCGCCCTCGAACGTGACCACCACAGACAAGTCGCTGTTGTCCCAGTAGAACTCGATCACGCCCTCCATGCCCAAGCCCGGGTATGGCAGCGGGACATCGGCCGGCCGCCTCGACAGGAACCTTCGAGCGTCCCTAAGCGCATCCGGGGAGCCCGGCTTGGCGGAGTAGCCGTCCCATCCGTGCCCAAGAGTCGGATAGCGCGATAACTCCGTCTCCAGCAGTTCCCGCATCTCGGCCTCGGTCCGCCGGGGAAGCTTCCCCAAGCGTTCCTGCGCAAGTTCCTCGGGCGGTCTGGTCCGCGTCTCGAGCTCTTTCTGCAGCTGCTCGACCTCAAGACGTAACCTGGCCCGGAAACGGCGGAGCTCCTTGGCGTCATCCTCCTGCCGGGGCTCCACCCTCCCTGAGCTGAAGGGTTGCGGTGAGCCTCCCGCACGCGCGGAATACGAGATGTCGTCCATGAGTCTTTCGTCAGCCAGTCCGTGGACAGTAGCATAGCAGACTGTTAGCTTGGACTCAAGCGAGTCCGGACACAAAACGAGACCCTCAAAGCACGAGGCGTCAGGGCACCGAGAAGTCGCCCGGCCCGGGTGCCGAGAGGCATCCGGTCTCGTTGCCGGGGACGGGCAATCGGGGGAGGGGACGCGATCCGGCGTCGCCACCGGACTCGGGACCGGGCCCCGCCCGGCTTGCCACGGCCGCGACATGAGCGAACCCCCGATGGGCCCGGGTTAAAGAGCTCAACGCAACAGCCCTTGCTTTCAGGGGGTGAGTGTTGCGACAATCGCCTCCGACGCAAAAAAGAGGTCAGATGGCGAGACTCACCCTGATGCATCGATACAAGATCGAGGTCGGCTTTCAAGACGTCCACCCGAAAGAACTGGGCACAACCCCCACAAGAGCCGGGGAAAGCGGCGCGCCGGATCTTTCTGCCGGATCCGAAAGAAGCGGATAGGCCGCGAACTGCCGCACGCACCACCGGACCACGTGCACCTGATGTCTCCCAGTTCGATCGCACCCGCGCGGCGGACAGGGCCAACGCAAGCCGAGCGCATGAGGAGACGGCACCACAGAAAAGAACCCTCACCCGGGGCGAGGTCTCCACTTCGAACGCGCGGCAAGCTCTAGCAACTGATCCGCCAGAAGCCCCGGGTCGTTGGCGCATTCATCGGGCAAGCGAATGTCGGCGTGGTGTGTGTCTTCACTGGGGATTACCTGTCGGCCATTCTGTTCTGCCTTCCAGACCGGCAACTCCGCCCATCCGTAAAACTTGTCGGGGTTGCCCCGCCGGGCTTCTGTCACATCCCTTGCCAGCCGCACCTGGTCTTCTTCGGTGGGAACATGCGCGTGCCTGTGAACCGAAATTTCCAGAGTGTCGCGAGGCGGTCTGAAGGCATCCGGCAGAACAACGCGCCGCCCGGTGTCCTGGTGTATCCGGGTGTCCGTGCTGAAAACCGAAGCACGACTCACTACCTCTGTCGGGGTTGTCGGTGGAAGGGCCGGCGTGGTCACAATCCCTCCCGGCCGTTCAGGACTGCCACTGCCTCCCGCAATGCGTCGCCAGGGATGGTTCCCTCACCCGTGTAGGCGACACACTCGGGCTTCTCCGGAACATAGACAGAGCACCGCGCCTTGCCGTCTGCGCGGCGCACAAGCATGATCGCGCGCTCATACTCGGGGCAGGCATAGATAACCATGTCCCCGTCGTGGGACGGGTACACCGCGTATTGGTAGGGGTAGGCCTCGTATAGCCGAAGCAACAAAACCTTGGTGTCCTCCAGCATGCTTGCGGAAGGAACCGGGGAATCGTTCTCCAACGCCGTGGCTTCCACCTCGCCGAGTTCCCGCAGGGCGATCGCCAAGTTGGGAGGGATTGCCGGGTCGGACTCGCCCGCGACCAGTCCGGGGATGGTAGTGTCTCCGGGCTGGGGCCGCAGATCCGGCCCCAAGGTCCCGGCTTCCGTTGGCGTGCCCATCACGAGGCGGCCAAGCGCTGTGCTTGGCCCTGTGCCCCAGTGCCCGTGGCGGCGAGGTGTTCCCCCACCTCCCTGTTCACCGACCGCCGCGCCTCCACGCCCAGGTGCTCGTGCATCCCCGGTGCGCGGACACCCGGAGGCCGGACAGGCGTCCCGCCAATCTCCGTCCTAGGCGCGTCATCGGCAACGACTCGCTTGGCTGGCTCAACGCCCTCCATGCTGGCTCCTCTCATACGGGCAAGTGTCGGAGCCAGTATATAGAGACCGTCAGGCCTTGTCAAGCGGCGGGAGACACCCGACCACCCGTGGCACTGAGGGTCTCGGCGCGACCGGGAACCCGCTCCTTTCTCCTCCCTTCCCGTCGATCGTCCCGCCGTCACACCCCCGAAACCGACACCCCTCCCTGCCGGTTTGTCGGTCCGGGCCGAGGGGGCGTGCGTGTGGTGCCGTGCGCGCCTGATGGCGCGAGGGCGTTGCCGCGCGACGGCTGGCCGACTGCCCGGCC
>CAZZIL010000182.1:0-12410 GCA_964654265.1 uncultured Gammaproteobacteria bacterium
TCAGCGTGGTGGGGGACCTCTACGTGTCCACCCTCAAGCGCGGCGCGCAGGTCTCCGACAGCGGGCGCCTCTTCCTCGGGCACGGCGGCGCCCTGGACCTCGCGGACGGACTGCTCCCGGTGCTTCCGTTCGTGGCGCTCACCGGCGAGCGGCTGATGGCGGCCGCGCTCTGACCCTGCCGGACCCCCGGAAAGTCATGGTGCTGGGCTCGACCGGCAGCGTCGGGACCAGCGCGGTCAACGCGATCGCGGCGATGCCGGGGCGCTTCCGGGCGTCGGTCCTGGTCGCGCACTCCAGCGCCGGGACGATGCTGGAGCAGGCACGGCGCCTCGATCCCGACACCGTGGCGCTGACCAAGCCGGAGGCGGCGGAGTCGTTCGCGCTGGCGGCGCGGCGCGAGGGGCTGCGCTGCGAGGTACTCTCCGGGGCGGAAGGGATCGACGGGCTCGCGCGCGATCCCGGGACGGACGATGTGGTCGTCGCGACCTCGGGGATCCTGGGCCTGCGACCGACGCTGTCGGCGCTGGAGGCCGGCAAGCGCGTGCTCACGGCGAACAAGGAGTCGGTGGTGGTGGGCGGTGCGCTCATGCGCGACGCCGTGCGCGGGCACGGCGGGAGCCTGATCCCGATCGACAGCGAGCACAACGCGCTGTTCCAGCTGATGGGGCTTGACGGCGCGTTCGGCGCGTTCCCGGCGCATGTCCGGCGGATCGTGCTGACGGCGTCGGGCGGTCCGTTCCGGGGGCACACCCCGGAGCAGCTGGCGGAGGTGTCGCCGCGGGATGCGTTCCGCCACCCGGTGTGGCAGATGGGGAAAAAGATCTCGGTCGACTCCGCCACGCTGATGAACAAGGGGCTCGAGGTGATCGAGGCCAACCGGCTGTTCGGCGCGGACCCCGGGCGGATCCGCGTCGTGGTCCATCCCGAGTGCGTGGTCCACGCCATCGTCGAGCTGGTCGACGGCAACTCGCTCGCGCACCTGGGGACGCCGGACATGGGGCTTCCGATCCGCAGCGCGCTGGCGCACCCGGAGCGCGTCGCCGGGGAGCTGGCGGTCCCGGCCTGGGACCGCCTCGGGTCGCTCACGTTCGAGCCGCCCGACCTGATGGCGTTCCCGTGCCTGGGGCTGGCCTACGAGGCGCTGCGCCTGGGCGGGACGGCCCCGCTCATCCTCAACGCGGCCAACGAGGTCGCGGTGGCGGCGTTTATCGACGGCCGGATCGGCCTCGTCGGGATACCCGAGGTCATCGAGTACGCGCTCCGGTGGGGCGACATCCAGGGCGACGGCGACTGCGACGCGCTGATGGAGGCCGACAGGCAGGCGCGGGACATCGCGCGCCGGTGGATGAGATAGGGTGACCGGCCTGCTCTTCACGCTGGCGGCCTTCCTGCTGGCCGTGCTCGTCGTCGTGGTCGTCCACGAGATGGGGCATTTCCTCGCGGCCCGCTTCTACGGCTTCCCGGTGCTGCGCTTCTCGTTCGGCTTCGGCAAGCCGCTGGTGTCGCGCACGGACCGCAACGGCACGGAGTGGGCGCTCGCCCCGATCCCGCTGGGGGGGTACGTGAAGCTGCTGGACATGGAGGTCGTCCGCCAACAGGGGCTTGACGAGTCGCTGGCCTTCGAGAACCAGCCGATCGGGAAGCGCGCGGTCGTGATGGTCGCCGGACCGATGGCGAACTTCCTGTTCGCCTTCCTGGCGTACTGGTCGCTCACGCTGGTGGGCGAGTCCGGGCACCGGCCGATCATCGGCAAGGTCCACCCGGACACGCCGGCGGCCGCCGCGGGCTTCGAGACCGGGGACGTCGTCGCCCGGGTCGACGGGACCGAGATCGGGCTGTGGGGACACTTTGCCCGCGAGATCCTCCTCGGCGTGACGGCCGCGTCGACGCTCACGGTGGAGGTCCACCGCGGCGACGGGCTGGCGCGGGTGACGCGGGTGCTGGACCTGGGCGAGATCGAGCCGTCGGTGCTCGACCGGGACATGATGCGCGAGGTCGGGGTGTATCCCGACATGTCGTTCATCACCCGGGAGATCGAGTCGGTCGTCGAGGGCAGCCCGGCGGAGCAGGGCGGACTCGCGGTCGGCGACACGGTGCTCGCGGTCGACGGGACGGCGATGGAGACCTGGGACGACGTCGTGCGGGCGATCGAGGCCCGGCCCGGCCAAGAGACGGGGTTCACCGTGTCGCGCGACGGGGACACCGTCGCGCTGCGGCTGGTCCCCGAGGCCGTGGAGGTCGACGGCGGCGCGATCGGGCGGATCGGCGTGCGGCCCCGCTTCGACCCGGAGCGGCTGGAGGAGCTGGACACCACCGTGTCCTACGGGTTCTGGGGCGCGCTGAGGCAGGCGGGCAACTGGACCGTCGGCGGCCTGGTGGTGACCTACCGCTTTGTCAAGTTCCTCTTCCAGGGGAAGGTGTCGACGCAGAACATCGCCGGGCCGGTGCGGATCGCGCAGTTCGCGTCGGACTCGCTGTGGCGCGGGCTGGTCTCGTTCATCACCTTCCTGGCGGCGATCTCGATCAGCCTGGGGGTGATCAACCTGCTGCCGATCCCGGTGCTCGACGGGGGGCACCTGCTGCTGTATGCCGTAGAATTCGTGCGCGGCAGGAAGCTGTCCGACCGCGCGACCGGCTGGGTCTACGGTGTCGGGGCGGCCCTGCTCGTCTCCTTCATGGTGTTCGCGATCCTCAACGACATCGCCCGGCTGTAGAATGCCCGGCACCTGTGACAGGGCCCCCGGACGGGGCGGGGCGGGGCTGTTGCGGACGCTCCTGGCCGGGCTGGCGCTGCTGGCGGCCGCGCTCCACGCGCCGGCGCGCGCGCAGGTGTTCGAGCCCTTCGACATCGAGGACATGCGGGTCGAGGGCCTGGAGCGCCTGGAGACCGGCGCGGTCTTCAGGAACATCGAGCTGGAGATCGGGTCGCGCCTCGACCCGCAGGTCTCGGGGGAGGTGATCCGCAAGCTGTTCGCGACCGGGGTCTTCCGCGACGTGCAGCTGCGCCGCGAGGGGAACGTCCTGGTGATCGTGGTGGTGGAGAACCCGACGATCTCCGAGGTCGGCATCCTCGGGATGTCGGAGTTCGACGAGGAGGAGGTGCTCGCCGAGCTCGCGGAGGTGGACGTCGCCGAGTCGGTGGTGCTGCGCCGCGACGCGGTGGACCGGGCGGTGACGCTGCTGCGCAACCGCTACATCGAGCGCGCGTTCTTCGGCGTGAACATCATCCCGACGGTCACGCCGCTGGAGCGCAACCGGGTGCGCATCGACCTGGAGATCGAGGAGGGCGAGGTCGCCAAGATCGAGAGCGTCGAGATCTTCGGGGTGGAGAAGGAGGACCCGGACGACGTCCTGGACGAGATGACCCTCGCCGCGAGCAACTGGCTGAGCTGGTACAACCGCGACGACGTGTTCTCGTCGGCGGTGTTCCAGGGGGACATCGAGCGCATCCGTGACTACTACCTGGAGCGGGGATACCTCCGCTTCGAGGTGGTGTCGCCCGAGGTGCAGGTCACCCGCGAGCGCGACGCGATCCGGATATCGGTCATGGTCTCCGAGGGGGAGCAGTACCGGCTGGGGAAGTGGGACTACTCAGGGGACCTGGTGATCGACCGGGAGCGCTTTGACGAGGTCGTCGAGCTGGTCGAGGGGGAGATCCACTCGGCGGCGAAGGTCGAGGCCACCGCGGACGCGATCAAGCGGCTGCTTGGGAACGCGAGCTACGCGCGGGCGGACGTGTCGGTCGACCAGGACATCGACGACGAGGGGCGCACGGTCTCCGTCGACTTCGTGATCGACTCCGGGCCGCCGATCTACGTGCGGCGCATCGACATCTCGGGCAACGTCAAGACGCGCGACGAGGTCATCCGCCGCGAGCTGCGGCAGTTCGAGGGCGCGCTCTACTCCGCGGAGCAGATTGTCCGTTCGCAGCAGCGCCTGAGGCGGCTGGGCTTCTTCGACTCGGTCGAGTTCGAGGAGAGGGAGGTCGAGGGGGCGGACGACCAGGTCGACCTCGCGCTGAAGGTCGATGAGACGTCGCGCGGCACCGGGTCGATCAGCTTCGGCGTCGGCTACTCGGACTCAAGCGGCGTGATCTTCTCCGGGTCGTTGCGCACCGACAACGTGTTCGGCACCGGCAACGACTTCGAGATCGAGGCGGAGCGCTCCGACACCGTCGAGCGTTTCTCGTTCAACCTGGACCAGCCGTTCGTCACCGAGGACGGGATCAGCCGGCACATCGGGCTCGCGCTGAGCCGGATCGAGAACGACGACGAGGTGACGAACTACCAGATCGAGGGGTCGGACTTCGACTACGGCTACGGGATCCCGGTCGGCGAGGAGTCGGTGCTCTACGCGAACGTGCACATCGACCAGGAGAAGGTGGTCAACGCGGCGCAGATACTCGGTCAGGAACGCCCGCCCTGTCGAGACGAATTGGATGATCAGGGGAATTGTCCGATGGGCCAAACACAGGCGATCCACGACGACCCGGAGGCGCTGGCGTTCCTGAGGCGCTACGGGGACGACACCATCTCCTTCCTCGGGAGCGCGACCCTGAGCCGGGACTCGCGCGACTCGGTCCTTGCGCCGACCAGCGGCTACCGGCAGAGCTACACGGCGCGGGCGACCTTCCCGTTCGGGGACCTGCGCTACTACAGCCTGCGCTTTCTCCACTCGCACTTCTTCCGCCTGGACCGGGAGGGCGACTACACCCTCGGGATGCTCGGCGAGATCGGCTACGCGGACGCGTACGGCGGGCACATCCACCCGTTCTACCGCCGCTACTTCCTCGGCGGGCCGTCGACGCTGAGGGGCTTCGACAGCGGGAGCATCGGCCCCAAGGACGATGACGGCGATGCCCTCGGCGGCAAGCTCCGGACCCGGGGAGGACTCGACTTCTACTTCCCCATGCCCGTCATCGGCGAGTTCGACGGCGTGCGGACGTCGTACTTCCTCGACGCCGGCGGCGTCTTCCCGGAGGCGAGCGACTTCGACTTGGGCGAGTTCAGCGCGGCGACCGGGTTCACGATCCGGTGGCTCTCCCCGGTGGGCCCGTTCAAGTTCGTCTTGGCGTGGCCGCTCAGGTCCCAGGAGGGCGACGAGACGCGCTCGTTCGACTTCACCCTCGGAATTTTTTAGGAGGCAGAGATGCTCAGGGTTTTGGCAGGCGCCGCGTTGCTGGCGCTTTCGTTGGCGGCCGCGCCGTCGAGCGCGCAGGAGCGCCCGGTGGTTTTCGTGGAGGTCGAGAAAATCTTCCGCGAGTCGAGCCTGATCAACGAGATCCGCGACACGGTGCGCAAGGAGTTCGAGGTCCAAGAGGAGAGCATGCGCAAGCTGGTGGAGGACATCCGCGAGCGGAGAAGCAGGTTGAACAAGGAGGACCTGACCCTGAGCGCGGAGGAGAAGGCCGAGATCCGCCAGGAGATCGAGCGGATCGAGGTGCTCCTCAACCGGGAGGACAAGGCGCTGCGGGAGGACCGCAGCCTCCGCTTCGGGGAGTTCAAGAAGGAGCTGGAGCCGCTCATCCTCGAGCTGATCGGCGAGATGGCGCGCGAGAACGAGTACGAGATGGTGCTGGACTCGGTCGTGATCCTCTACGGCGCGCCGATCGCGAACATCACAGACGACGTCATCCGCCAGCTGGACGAGAATGTCACGGTGGACCAGCTGAAGAAGTGACCGGTCCCGCGCGCCTGCCGACCCCGCCGGTCGCCCTGGGCGAGATCGCGCGGCTGGTCGGCGGGCGCGTCGTCGGCGACAGCGAGGCGAGGGTGGGGGGCTTCTCCACGCTGGAGGACGCGGCACCCGGCGACATCACGTTCTACAACAACCCGCGCTATCGCGACCAGCTGCTCCGGACGCGCGCCACCGCGGTGGTGCTGGCCGACGACCGCGCGGGTGACACGGAGCTGGACCGGGTCACGGTCGCCGGGGATCCGCGCGAGTGCACGCGGATGCTGCTCGACATCTTCTTCCCGGAGTCTGGGCAGGCCCCCGTCGGCGTGCGGCCGACCGCGGCCGTCGACGACACCGCGCAGGTGTCGCCCGGCGCCTTTGTCGGCGACTTCGCGAGCGTGGGCGCGCGCTCACGGATTGGCGGGGGCGCGGTCGTCCACGGGCGCTGCTCGATCGGGGAGGACGTCGAGATCGGGGAGGACGTGGTGCTGCACCCGGGTGTCACGGTCTACGGCCGGACCCGGATCGGGCGCGGCAGCGTGATCCACGCGGGCGCGGTGATCGGCGCCGACGGGTTCGGCTTCGTGCGCGTCGGAGGCGTCCCGGAACGGCTGCGCCAGGTGGGGCGCGTGGTGATCGGCGAGCACGTCGAGATCGGCGCGCTGAGCGCGATCGACCGGGGGGCGCTGGGCGACACCGTCGTCGGCGACCGCGTCAAGATCGACAACCACGTGCAGGTCGGGCACAACACGCGGATCGGCCCCGACACGATCATCTGCGGGAGCACCGGGATCAGCGGCAGCGTCACGATCGGGGCCCGCGTGACGATCGGCGGCGGATGCGGCATCAACGGACACCTGGGGATCGCCGACGACGCGGTCGTCATGGGCGGAAGCAACGTTGTCCGGGGGATCGACCGCGCCGGCGCGGAGTACGCGGGCGTGCTGCCGGCGATGCCCGCCCGGCAGTGGTGGCGCAGGGTGTCGCGGCTTGTCGGCAAGCGGGGCGACGACCGGGCGACGCCGGACAGTGACTGACAGGAGGGCTTCCAGGATGCCTGATGAGAACAACTCGTGGGACGCGGGCTTCGCCGAGGTCGACCGCGTCCTCAAGTACCTGCCGCACCGCTACCCGATCCTGATGATCGACCGCATCGTCGAGTTCGACCCGGGGAAGACCCTGGTCGCGGTGAAGAACCTCTCGTTCAACGAGCCGTGCCTGCAGGGGCACTTCCCGGGGCGGCCGGTCATGCCCGGGGTGCTAATGGTGGAAGCGATCGCGCAGGCGGCGGCCGTCATGGGGTTCCTCTCGATGGACCTCACGCCGGAGACGCACACCTTCCTGCTCGCGGGTGTCGACGGGGCGCGCTTCAGGCGCCCGGTGGTGCCCGGGGACCGGCTGGTCATCCACTCCGCCATCACGCGCAAGGTGCGCAACATCATCAAGGTCGACGGGCGAATCGAGGTGGACGGCCAGGTGGCGTGCTCTGCGAGCCTGACGACCGCGCTGGTCCGGCAGGGGAATGGCTGACATCCACCCGACGGCGATTGTCGACGGGTCGGCGGAGATCGCCGGGGATGTCGCGATCGGGGCGTACACGGTCGTCGAGCCGGGCGTGTCGGTCGGCGAGGGGACCCGGGTCGGGCGCCACAACATCCTGGGCGAGGGGGCCCGGATCGGCCCCCGCAACACGATCGGCGACCACAACCATGTCGGCGCGAGGCCCTACGACAAGAAGCACCGGGGCGAGCCGACGACGATCGAGATCGGGGAGGGGAACACCGTCCACTCCTTTTGCACGCTCTGTGTCGGGACCGCGCAGGGCGGCGGTGTCACCCGCATGGGGGACCGGAACTGGCTGATGGCGTACGTCCACGTCGCGCACGACTGCCAGGTCGGCAGCGACTGCGTGCTCGCCAACCTCGCGCAGTTGGCCGGGCACGTCACCGTCGGTGGCCACGCGGTGCTCGGCGGCGGCGCGCTGGTCCACCAGTATTGCCGAGTGGGCACGCGCGCGATGGTCTCGGCGGGCACGTACATCACCATGGACCTCCCGCCGTTCTTCATCGCGGCCGGGGCGGACGGGCGGCGGATGTCGATCAACGAGGTCGGGCTCGGCCGCGCCGGCTTCTCGCCGTCGGACATGCGGGCGGTCCGCGACGCGTACACGGCGCTGTACCGCCAGGGGAACTCGCTGCGCGACGCGGTCGCCTGGCTGGAGCACAGGCTGGGGGCCGACCCGGCGCTGGAGCCGCTGCACACCTTCCTGTCCGTCACCGGGAGGGGAATCCTGCGCCCGGGGGGGAAGGGCTGACCGTGTCCGCCACCGAGGCCGGGGACGCCGGCGACGCGCCGGTCGTCCTGTCGGCGACCGAGCCGTCCGGGGACCAAATGGGGGCCATGCTGATCCGGGAGCTGCGCGGGCGCCTTCCCGGCGCCGCGTTCGCCGGGCTTGGCGGACCGAGAATGCGGGACGCCGGGCTCCGCCCGGTGACAAGGGAGGCGGACCTTGCCGCCATGGGATACTGGGACGTGCTCAGGAAGCTGCCGCGCCTCGTCCGCGCCCGTCGCGCGCTGCTGCACCAGGCGTCGCGCACCCCGCCGCGGCTGTTTGTCGGGATCGACTCGCCGGACTTCAACCTCGCGATCGGGCGCGAGCTGAGGCTGAGGGGCGTGCGCACCGCGCACGTGGTCAGCCCGTCGGTGTGGGCGTGGCGCCCGGAGCGGCTGCTGAACATCCGGCGTTGTGTGGACCTGATGCTGTGCCTGTTCCCGTTCGAGGAGCGCTACTACGCGGATGCCGGGATCCCGGCCGTCGTGATCGGGCACCCGGATGCGGACGAGGCGCCGGACCGCCCGGACCGCAAGGCCGCGCTCGGACGGCTCGGCGTGGAGGCGGACGGGCCGGTGGTCGCGATGATGCCCGGCAGCCGCCGGCAGGAGCTGTCGGCGCACACGGGGCTTTTTGTCGACGTGGCCGGGCGCGTGTCGACCACCCATCCCGACGCGCTCTTCCTGGTCCCGACAGTGGGTGAGTCGGCGACCCGTTTCGTCAGGCGCCACGCCGCCCGCAGCCGGGTGGGCGACCGGATACTGGTGCGGGAGGGAAGGTGGGCCGACTGCCTTGAGGCGGCCGACGTCGCCGTCGTGAAGTCGGGGACATCGACACTCCAGGCGATGCTTCGCGGCGTCCCGATGGTGATTGTCTACAGGATGTCGTGGCTTGCGCACCGGATGGTGCGCACCCGCAAGTTCCGGGTCAGCCACTTCGGCCTGCCGAACATCCTGGCGGGGGAGGGGATCTGCCCGGAGCTGATCCAGGACGATGCGACGGCCGCCCGCATCGCGGACGAGACCGGTCGGCTGCTGGCGTCCAGTACGGAGGACCTCCAGCCGTTGCGTGACCGCTTCCTGGAGATCAAGGGCACGCTCAGGTTGGGGGCGGGCACCCGGGCCGGGGAGGCTCTGGCCAAGCTGGCGGACGCCAGCGACCCGGTCCCGGTCCGGCCGGCGGACCGTTCCCTGGCGGGTCACGCCGCGCCGGGACCGTGATCTTCCATCGGACCACGGGGAGGCGCCCGCGCCGCCACGCCACCGGCGCGAGAGGCGGCATCGGTCGGTTGCGGCGTGCCCGGGTCGCGGGGTCGGGACGGCATGGAGACTGAGGTCGTCTGCGGGGTCGACGAGGCCGGGCGGGGCGCGCTTGCCGGCCCGGTCGTCGCGGCCGCGGTCATCCTGGGGACCGCCTCGCTGGAGGGGATCCGCGACTCGAAGCTCATGTCGGAGTCGCAGCGGGAGGAGATCGCCGCCCGGATCGCCGAGGAGTGCGTGGACTTCGCCTACGGGATCGCGACGGTCGGGGAGATTGGCGAGGCGAACATCCTGAACGCGTCGCTGGGCGCGATGCAACGCGCGGTCGGGAAGATCGTGATCGTCCCCGACCGGGTGCTGGTCGACGGGAACCGTTGCCCGGAGCTGCCGTACCGGAGCGAGGCGATCGTCGACGGCGACGCGACGGTGCCGGCGATATCGGCCGCATCGATCCTGGCCAAGGTCGAGCGGGATCGCATCATGCGCGAGCTGGCGCTGGAGCACCCCCTGTACGGGTTCGAACGCCACAAGGGGTACGGGACGCAGGAGCATCTGGAGGCGCTGGAGCGCCACGGGGTGCTCCCTTGCCATCGCGTGACATTCACCCCGGTGCGCCGGGTGATCGAGGGGGCAGGCGGGCTGGCAGACCCTTCGTGAGACGCGCGCACGCGCCGGTCGATGCCCGCCGGTCAGTCCGGGCGGAGCAGCTCGTTGATCGATGTCTTGGCGCGCGTCTTCTGGTCGACCCGCTTGACCACGACGGCGCAACTGAGGGAGTACCTGCCGTCCGCGCTCGGGAGCGAGCCCGGGACGACGACGCTGCCGGGCTTGACGCTCCCGTAGGTGACCTCCCCGGTCTCCCGGTCGTAGATCCTCGTGCTCTGCCCGATGTAGACCCCCATCGAGATGACCGACCCCCGGCCGACTATGACACCCTCGACAATCTCCGACCGCGCGCCGATAAAGCAGCCGTCCTCGACGATCGTGGGCTTTGCCTGGAGCGGCTCGAGGACGCCGCCGATGCCGACCCCGCCGGACAGGTGCACGTTCCTGCCGATCTGTGCGCAGGACCCGACCGTGGACCAAGTGTCGAGCATGGTACCCTCGTCGACATAGGCGCCGATGTTGACGTAGCACGGCATCATGACGACCCCCTTGGCGATGTGGCAGCCCGCCCGCGCGACCGCGGGCGGGACCACCCGGCACCCTCCCAATCTGAGGTCCTCGTCGGACTCGTTGAACTTGAGCGGGAGCTTGTCGAAGTAGCGGGTCCAGCCGCCGTCGATGCCGTGGTTCTCCCGGATTCGGAAGTAGAGCAGCACAGCCATCTTGAGCCACTCGTTGACGGTCCATGCGCCGTCGGCCTCCGGTTGCGCGACCCGTTGCTGGCCGCTGTTGAGCAACGCGACCGCCATCTCGACCGCCTCGCGGGTCGCGGGGTCCACCGTGGCGGGCGTGATCTCGGCGCGCCTCTCGTAGGCGCCGACGATGGTTTCCTTGATGTCTTCCATGCGGGTTTTCCTGGGTGCGTGGGGGAGGCCGCGCCGCCTGCGCGTGCCTTCACGATTCTATCCGTGCCGGGCGGTCGGGTCCCGGTCGTGGGGAACCTTCCGGGGAGTCACACCCTGCCGCCGACCCAAGGGTCTGGCGCCTGACCGCCGACGGTGACACGCCCGAATGATCGCTGACCTCCTCGGGTTGTCCGGCGGGGGGACCGTCCTCGCCGTCGGCGTGGTGGCGCTCGTGACCGCGGCGATACACGGGGCGACCGGGCTCGCGGGTGGGCTTCTGATGGCGGCCTTCATCGCCCCCATTGTCGGGACCAACCAGGTGGTCCCGGTGATGACCATCGCGCTGCTCGTGAGCCACTCGACCCGGACGCTCCTGAACATCCGGCACATGGATGTGCGGGCGTTCCTGAACGTCGTCGTCCCGGCGCTCCCGTTCATCGCGCTCGTGGCGTTCCAGTACCGGAACTTCTCCGGGACGGTCGTGGCGTTCCTCATGGGCACCATCCTGGTCGCCTCGGTCCCGATCCGCCGCCTCGCGCGCCACAGGAAGGTGCGGGCGGGTCCGCGCGCGCTTCGGGGCGCGGGCGCCGTCTACGGGACGCTCGCCGGCGCGGCGGTCGGGCCCGGCATCTTCCTCGTGCCGTTCCTGCTTGGCCACGGACTCGTGCGCGAATCCTTCGTGGCGACGCTCGCCGCCGTGGCCCTGCTGACGAACGCCGTCCGCCTCGGACTGTTCGGCGTGACGGACCTCTACACCCCGGAGACCGTTCGTCTGGCCCTGTTCATCGGGCTTCTCACGATCCCCGGGAACTGGCTTGGGCGCGCCATCCTGCGGCGCATGTCGAACGAGTCTCACGTCATTGTCGTCGAGGTGCTCGTGCTGCTCGGGGCTTGCCAGTTCTACTACCTTGGGGTCAGGGAACTTCTTTGACCGGCATGGCGCGACAGCGGGGAAGCTCCCGGTGTGCGCCTGCCTTGATTGGCTATGGCGCCTGCGCCGGGACCGGGCTACGCAGGAGACCGCGGGCCGCCCTTGCGCTTGGTGGGCTGGCCGGCGCGTGCGCGCCACGAGAGCAGCAAGCTGGGATCCGACCGGGCCAAGCGGCACCGGCTGCCAGGGGCATCCTCTCCGGGGCAGCCTCCGCGCCAGACCCCGACGGATTGAGTCCCCCCCGGCCAAGCCGCAAGCCAAAGCAACCGTCCTGCGGGCATCCCCGGCCTGCGCACGGTGGGCGTTGTCAGCTTGCCCCTGCAGCCCGTCCGTGCGCCGGGGCAGGGTGAGTGAAAGTCCGGTATCATCCCGGCTGTGGATCCGAACCGAGCAAATCCGTTCACGCCCGGCCCGGGGAAAGTCCCGCCGTTCAGGGCGGGACACAAGAGGACGACGCGGGCCTTGGTCCGTCGCTTGGGCGACATTGTCGCCCGGAGGCCTGGGGACATGGTGCTCCTGTACGGTCCTCGCGGCAACGGCAAGACCGTGCTGCTGGCAGAGGTCAAGCGACAGGCGGTCGCCGGGGATGCGGCGGTCCGTTGGCTGACCCCGGACGACTGGAGCGGCACGGCCGAGAGCTTCGCGGAACAGTTGCCGACCGGACTCGTAACCAAGCCCCAGCTGGCGGCAAGCTTTTCCGT
>CAZZIL010000183.1:0-6609 GCA_964654265.1 uncultured Gammaproteobacteria bacterium
CTGCGGAAGGTAGATCGTCGACATGCGCTCCCGGGCCAGCCGGTCCAGCCCGCTGTCCGGCGCGACCCCGAGGCTCGGCATGCAGATGTGGGCCCGCACGGTCACCGCGTCGCCGCCGGGGAACTCGAACGACAGCGCGTCATCGATCTCGTCGGTGCCCGCGCGGTCAAGCGTCCGGGGCTGCGCCCCGGGATTCTCCGGCAGCCCCGGGTCGACCGACCGGAGCCGGGGGACCTCCGGGGGATCGGGAATCCAAAGGTGGTGGAACACCCACCGGCGATGGTAGTCCAGCTCCGACTCCAGCAGGCCATGGCGCCGCATGAACTCGGCGCGGCCGACCCCGGACTCCCGGCAGTGCCGGTCGAGCAGGTTCCTCACCCTCAGCTCCTTGGTGAACAGGACCGTGTTGACGTCCTCCGGGGCGATCATCGACAGGTCGCCCCGGGCAATGCGCGCAAGGGTCTGCCGGTCCGCCTCCGCCTGCTCGTCCTTGCGCCTGCGCCCGTCGATGATCCGCTCCGCCAACTCGCCGGCGACCGGCCTGAAGTCCGGGTCGCCGGCGCGATCGAACAGCGGCCGCTCGTTGACGAACGCGAAGAGCGCGACCAGCCGGGCGCGGTCGCCGGTCTGGCCGGTGAGGCGCAACGCCAGCTGGTCCAGCCCGCAGGTGTCCCCGCCGGCCGAGCGCCACAGGCTGCCGAACTCCAGCGCGCGCGCAGCCTCGCTCGCCTCCCGCAGGTCCGGGTCGCCCAGCGGGCTCGACGTCGTGAAGAACACGCGCCCGTGGGCGCCGCCCGGCCTTGCCGGGACCGGCACCGGGACGATCCCGAGCGTCTTGCCCGCGTCGACCACGGCGGTCTCCGTCGCTTGGTGTGTCATGGGTCCGTCGAACGGCCGAGGAAACCGGCGCCGGGAAGCCTGGGGTGGTTGATGGGGCTCGAACCCACGACCTTCGGAGCCACAATCCGATGCTCTACCAACTGAGCTACAACCACCGTGGTTGGCATGCCCGACAGGGATCGAACCTGTAACCTTCGGCTTAGAAGGCCGACGCTCTATCCAGTTGAGCTACGGGCACACGGGAGCGCGTGGTCGGGGTGGGGAGATTTGAACTCCCGGCCTCCTGTACCCAAGACAGGCGCGCTACCTGGCTGCGCCACACCCCGCCAGACAAGGCCCAAGGCGTGATCCCGGCTAATGGTCCTCGTCAGCCGTCACGTAAGTCCTCCGTTCCAAGTAGGCGTCCCGGACGAACGAGTACTCGTCGAGGATCGCCCCCTCGACCGCCTCCTCCGCCTGGAGCAGGCCTGCGCGGACATCGATGACCTCCACCGCGGTCAGCACGTTCTCGGTCGCGTCGTCGTCGAAGATCTCGCGCCCGGTGTACGAGTCGACAACGATGTCGCCGACGAGCCCGATCGCGTCCTCGGTCGTCGACGGGCCGAGCAGCGGCAGCATCAGGTAGGCCCCCGACGAATCCGTCGCTAGGCGGATGCTCTGCCCGAAGTCCTCCTCGGCCCGCGGCAGGCCCAAGGTGGTCGCCGGGTCGAAGAACCCCGCCAGCCCGATGGTCGAGTTCAGCAGGAAGCGCCCGGCGGAGGACGCGCCCTTCTCCGGCTTGCCCTGCACCAGGTTGTTCACGAGGTTCAGGGGCTCGCCCAGGTTCGCGAAGAAATTCCCGATCGCCGTGCGCACCGGCACCGGCAGCACGGCCCGGTAACCCTTGGCGACCGGCTTGAGGACCGCGTCGTCAATCGCCTTGTTGAACGCGAAAATCTTCCGGTTGGTCTCCTCGAACGGGTCCGGGTTGGTGACCATACCGTCCTCCGACAGCTCGTCGTCGTCCTGTGCCATGGCCGGGCCGGCCAGGCACGATACGGCCACGGCCGCCAAGAGAAGGCGCCTGATATCGGGAAAACGCACGGGAAGACTCGTCAAGGGGGCGATTATATCGCACGGAGGGCGCGCCCCTGTCCGCGCGACGCGGCGACACCCCTCAAGGCACCCGACCCGGGACTTCGATGTCACCCCGGGCCGTCCGCGCCCGGGACGTTCACCGCGACCCTTCTCACCGCGCGCGAGACGCCCGACAGCACATCGTAGCCGATCCCGTCGACAAACCCCGCGACCATGTCGGCGGTCGGACCCTTCCCGACCAGCACGACCTCGTCCCCGACGGCCGGGTCCGGCACCCCCTCCAGGTCGACGGCAAGCATGTCCATCGACACCCGCCCGACGGTGTGGGCGGTCCTGCCCTTGACCGACACCGGCGCACCGGCGGGACCCGCGGCCCACGGGTAGCCGTCCCCGTAGCCGCAGGCGACGTGCCCGACCACCATGTCCCGGGGCGCGCTGAACGCCCGCCCGTAGCCGACCGGGTCCCCTTGGCGCACCGGGCGCACGCCGATCAGCCTCGACTTCAGCGTCATCACCGGGCGCAGGCCGATCGCCTCCGCGCCCTTGGTCGAGTGGTTGGGCGACGCGCCGTAGAGCGCGATGCCGCACCGGGCCCAGCGCTCCCCGGCGCTGGCGCCATGGAAGAGGACCCCGGCCGAGTTCGAGAGCGACAGCGGCAGCCCGGCGAAGTCCGCGAGCCCGCCGATGCGCCGCGCCGGCTCGTCGACGCCGTCCGCCTCGTCCGCCCGCGCGAAGTGTGTCATGAGTGCGAGTCTCTCCCGGCCCACGCCAAGGACCAGGCCTGGCAGCAACCGGCGCGCCTCCTCGACCGAAAACCCCAGCCGGTTCATCCCGGTCTCGACCTTGAGGAACACCATCGGCACCTTGGACGGACGGCGTTGGGTGACCCAGTCGAGCTGCCAGCGCTCGTGCACCACCAGCCACAGGCCGTGCTCGATCGCGCGCTCCCCGTCCGCCGGGTCGAACATCCCGTTCAGCATCAGGATCGGCCCGGCGAACCCGGCCGCGCGGACCTCGCACGCCTCGTCGAAGTCGACGACGCCGTAGCCGGCGACCAGCGGGTTCAGCGCCCGGGTGACAATCCCGGTGCCGTGCCCGTAGGCGTTGGCCTTGACCACGGCGAGCACGCGCGCCGGGGCCGCCTTGCGCTCCAGCAGCCGGTAGTTGCCGGCGAGCGCGGCGACGTCAATCTCGGCGACGATCGGCCGGGGCATCCCTCACCCGGCGGCGTAGACCGCCTTGATGTCGTCGCCGAGCGCGCGCACCTTGCGCAGGGAGAGGCGCCGCGCCTGGTCCGGCGCCGGCGGCGGGGCGATCTCCAGCAGTTCCCGGCCCTTGCCGAAGACCGTCGGCGCGAAGTAGACGACCATCTCATCGACGAGCCCGGCCTCCAGGAGCGCGCCCCCGAGTCTCGCGCCCGCCTCCACCATGACATGGTTGCACTCGCGCCTGCCCAGCAACCCCAGGAGCGCCTTCAGGTCGACACGGCCGTCGCCGTCCGGGAGACGGGCCACCTCGACGTTCCCGGGGTATTCCGGTCCCGCGTCCGCCGCCCCGGTCGCCAGCACCACCTCGCCGTCCCGGAAGATCTCGAGGTCGGGCGTCGCCCGCAGGCGGCTGTCCACCAGCACCTTCAGCGGGAGGCGCGCCGCATCGACCCCGCGGACATTCAGCCGTGGGTTGTCCTGGAGGACCGTGCCGATCCCGGTGAGCAGCGCGCACGACCCCGCGCGCATCCGGTGCACGTCGGCGCGTGCCTTCGGCCCGGTGATCCACCGGCTCAGCCCGGACTCCAGCGCGGTCTTGCCATCGAGCGTGGAGGCGATCTTGACGGTCACCCACGGGCGGCCGTTGCGCATCCGGCACGCGTGCCCGCGGATGTCCCACTCCGCCTGTTCCCGGCAGGTCCCGACGGTCACCTCGATCCCGGCCTGCCTGATGGCGGCGATCCCCTTCCCGTTGACAAGCGGGTTGGGATCCCCGGTCGCGACGACGACCCGGCGCGGGCGCAGCGCGACGATCGCGTCCGCGCACGGCGGCGTGCGCCCGTGGTGGGCGCACGGCTCCAGGGTGACGTACACGTCAAGCCCCTCGCCGCCGGCTCCGCCAAGCCCGCGGATCGCCGCCGCCTCCGCGTGCTCCTCCCCGGGGGCGCGGTGCCACCCCTCCGCCACGACCTCGCCGTCGCGGGCGATGACGCACCCGACGCACGGGTTTGGCCGGGCGGTCGGCCACCCGCGTCTCGCAAGCCCCAGCGCCCGCTTCATCAGGCGGGTGTCCCGTGCATCCCCGTCATTCATCCTGACTGTCCAGTTCCTTGCGCAAGTCGCTGACGTCCCGTATTTTTCCGAGCCTCAGCGCGTGAAGGATGTGGGCGGCCGGGCTCCGTTCCCGCAGGAACTCCAGCACCCGCTCGGTGATGTCGGCGGCGCGCACCGTGCTGACGGGCGTCATCATCTCCTCCACGTGCCCGACCATCTCCGCGAACAGCCTCGCGTCCACGTGGGGTCCGCGCAAGTGCGCAAGCCCCCTGGCAAGCCGGGCGCGGTCGTACGGGACCCAGTCGCCGTCGGCGGAGACGACCATCGGCCCGTGCAGGGCCAGTGTGTCGGGAACCTCCTCCCCGACGCGCTCGACCGAGGGCGTGCGCTGCCCGCACGTGTCGCACTCGTAGACGCGCTGCACGGAGACCCCGTCCCCGGTGACATGGTTCTCCGCCAGGCGCGTGTCCGTGGCGCCGCACGACACGCACGCCAGCGTGATCCACTCGGCGCGCCCGGCATCCCCCTCCTCCAGGCGCTCGACGGTCCTGAAGCGGTGCCCGCACTGCACGCAGACATGCGTCCGCCGACGGCTGTTCCGGTCCCCGGCCTGGCGGCTATCCTTGATGCGTGTCTTCGATGAGCACTTCGGGCATTTCACGCCGATGTCGCGTCACTTCCCTGGTGTCTCTCGTAGATCGGGAACTGCCGGGTGATGCGCAGCACCTCGTCGCGGACCGCCCCGACGACCTTCTCGTCCTCCGGTGCCTTGAGCACGCGGACGATCAGCTCGGCGACCTCCCGGCACTGCTCCTCCTTGAGTCCGCGGGTGGTGACGGCGGGGGTGCCGATCCGGATGCCGCTGGTCACCCGGGGCGGTTGCGGGTCGTTCGGCACCCCGTTCTTGTTCAGGGTGATGTGCGCGCGGTCGAGCGCGTCTTGGGCGACCACGCCGGTGACGCCGAGCGGCTGCAGGTCGACCAGGAAGACGTGGCTCTCGGTGCCCCCGGAGACGATCCGCAGCCCGAGGTCCTTGAGCGCCTCCGACATTGCCTTGGCGTTCGCCATGATCTGGCGCTGGTACTCCTTGAACTCCGGGGTCGCCGCCTCGCGGAACGCGACCGCCTTCGCGGCGATGACGTGCATGAGCGGCCCGCCCTGCAGCGCCGGGAAGTTCGCGCCGTCGACCTTCCTCGCGAGGTCCGCCGTCGACAGGATGAAGCCGCCTCGCGGCCCCCTGAGCGACTTGTGCGTCGTGCTCGTCCCCAGCTGGCAGGATCCCACCGGGCTGGGGTAGAGCCCGGCGGCGATGAGTCCCGAGTAGTGCGCGAAGTCCGCCAGCGCCAAGGCGCCGACCGAGTCGGCGATCTCGCGGAAGCGCGCCCAGTCGATCCGCAGCGAGAAGGCGGACGCGCCGGCCACGATCAGCCGGGGGCGGTGCTTGTGCGCCAGCTCCTCGACCTCGCGGTAGTTGATGTCCTCGGTCTCGGGGTCCAGCCCGTAACCGACCGCGTTGAACCACTTGCCGCTGAAGCTCACGGCGGCCCCGTGGGTCAGGTGCCCGCCCGACCCGATCGACATCCCGAGGAAGGTGTCGCCGGGGCTCATCGCCGCCGCGTAGGCGATCAGGTTCGCGCTCGACCCGCAGTGCGGCTGGACGTTCGCGTGCTCGGCGTCGAAAAGCCCCTTCGCCCGGTCGATCGCCAGGCGCTCGGCGACGTCGACATGCTCGCAGCCCCCGTAGTAGCGCGCGCCCGGGTACCCCTCGGCGTACTTGTTCGTCATCACCGAGCCGACCGCCTCCAGCACCGCCGGGCTGGTGCAGTTCTCCGACGCGATCAGCTCCAGGTGGTCCTCTTGGCGGCGGGCCTCCCCCTCGATCGCCCGGAACACCTCCGGGTCGGTCCGCTCAAGTGTGTGGCTCAGTGAAAACATGGCTCTCTCCGGATGCTCCTTGGCGCGACGGGCGTCCCGCCCGCGCGGCCCTCCCATCGCGGATTATAATTGGCGCGGCTCACCCGCCGTCCGGGCGGAGGATCCGAGGGGCGTCCGGCCCCGCAGGAGAGGTACCGAAGTGGTCATAACGGCGCTGACTCGAAATCAGATGGTCGGCCTTGCCGGCACGCGGGTTCGAATCCCGCCCTCTCCGCCACACCCGCGCGGGCGCGCCGCCCTCCCGCGGGAAGGTGGCCCGGGGGACTCGCCGTGATCGACTTCCTCGGGGAGTGGGCCGCCGTCACCCTTTGGTTCGTCTTCGGGGTGGCGCTGATCGTCGCCGACATCGCGCTCGCGGGCGCGACGTTCTATCTGGTGATGTTCGGCATCGGGGCGATCCTGGCCAGCCTCGTGGCCTACCTGTTCCCGATCTCCGTGTGGGTCCAGGTCCTCGTCTGGCTGGCGCTCTCGCTGGTGGTGCTGGGCGTCTGGCTAC
>CAZZIL010000184.1:0-9526 GCA_964654265.1 uncultured Gammaproteobacteria bacterium
GGGCCGAGCGTCGCCTGCTCGCTCATGACGATGAGGTCGGCCCCGAGGCAGATCAGCGTGCCGCCGCTCAGCGCCTTCATGAAGACGACCACCTCCAGGTAGTCCGCGTGCTGCCGGATCAGGTTGACCAGGTTCCAGGTCGCCAGGGTGTCGCCGCCGCAGGTGTACAGGAACAGGGTGACGCGGTCGTTGCCGCGGATCGCGTCCAGGTGCTCGGTGAACAGGCCGACCGCGTCGGCGCCGATCTGGGACGCCATGTTCGGCCGGTCCCCGGTGACGTACGCCAGCACGCGGGTGTTGCGCGCCTCCTCGAGTCGCTTGTAGAGGGCCTTGCGTTCGGCAAACATTTCGTGCGGGGGTTTTCCTTCCGGGCGGGGTCGGTCCCGCGCCGGGTAGACGCGCGGGATTATACAGGGCGCGCATGCGCGCGCCGGGCGGCCCGGGACGGGCGGGGGATCAGACGTCGACCGGGACCCCCGCCGGGTCGAACCCGGCGCACTCGAACCTCCCGTCCCCGAGCGGGTAGCCCAGCTGGTTGGAGACGATCCGCGTCTCCCCGACTCGCATGTCGACGCACTCGTGGGTGTGGCCGTGCACCCACAGGGCGGGGCGGTGGCGCCGGATGGTCTCGACCATGTCCGTCGAGACGAACGCCGGGACCAGCGGGCTGCCGGCATGCGAGGAGTCCGGGTTCTCCGCCGGGGCCGTGTGCGTGACGACCACCCTTGGCCCGCGCAGGTCCAGGGCGAACCACTCGCGCAGCCGCCGGGCGAACGCCTCGTGGAAGCGCACGGTGTCCGGCGGCGTGAGTCTGGCCCCTCCCGGGGCGACGATGTGGCGGTAGTCGACGAGGCGTGCGTGCGCGGCGGCCATTGCCCGCGGGTCCGAGCCCGCGTAGTCGGTCCACATGGTGCCGCCGAAGAAGTGCGTGCCGCCGACCGTCGCGGCCCCGTCTCGCAGGAACGTCACGTTCGGGTGGTTCGCGGCGAGCCACTCCCGCAGCGCGCGCTCGTCCTCGTCCATCGGCCGGCGGGTGTAGTGCTCGTGGTTGCCGGCGACGAGCATCACCGGCCGGTCCCACCCGGCGAGGAGGCCGCCGAGCGGCGTCGGGTCGTCCAGGGTGACGACGTCCCCGGCGAGGACCGCGACGTCCGCGCCCGGGTCGGCGTGTGCGGCCAGAAGCCCCGGGCTGGCGCCGGCGCAATGCTCGCGGTTCTTCGCGAACTCCAGGTGCAGGTCGCTGTAGCTGACGATTCTCATTGCGCCAAGTCGTGGGGGCGCCTATGCTACACGGTCGGCGGGGGGCGCCGGGCGCCGCCCGCGTTTCCTTGTAGAATGGGACACAACGCCAACGGAGTGTGCGATGGGAGACGAGGAAGGGCACGCGGCGTCGAAGCGGGAGAAGTTCGTCAGGCTGGCCGAGAAGAGGACCGTCAAGGCGATCGAGGCGATCCGGGCGATCGGCAAGCTGAACAGCCGCTCGACCTACGACTACACGGACGCCGACGTCGCGAAGATCGCCAGGCGGCTCAACAGCGAGGTCAGGGCGGTGAAGGCCCGCTTCGGAAAGCCCGGGTCGGGCCCGACGGCCGAGTTCAGGCTGTAGCCCCGGCGTTGCCGCCCGGCCGCGGGCCGGGCCGGCGCGCCGTTTTTCCGCGGGGGGCCGAGGCCGGCGGCCGCGCCCCGCGGCGTTGCCGCGGCCGGTTCCCGGCCGGGCGCGCCCGCCGCCCGGCGCGGTTTGGGATCGCGCGGGCTTGCTGGTATAGTGGGAAGCGCCAAAGGAGGAACGACATGGCCAAGAAACACGACTTGGCGGAGCTGAAGGGCTTCGCGAAGCGGCACTGGTGCATCCCGGAGCTGGTGAGCCAGTTCCGCAGGCGGGAGATCACCCGGCGGGAGTTTTTGTCGACGGCGTCGGCCTTGGGGCTTTCGGCGTTCGCGGCGTACAGGCTGTCGGGGGCGGTTCCCGAGGCGCGCGCGCAGACGCCCGTGAAGGGCGGCGAGATGCGCTGGGCGATGAAGATGCAGGAGCTGAAGGACCCGCAGAACTTCGAGTGGATCGAGTCGTCGAACGTGTCGCGGGGCGTGTGCGAGTACCTGACGGAGTACGGCTCGGACGCGGTGGTGAAGCCGTACCTTGCCGAGAGCTGGACGGTGTCGGACGACATCAAGACGTACGACTTCCGGCTGCGCAAGGGGATAAAGTGGTCGAACGGCGACGACTTCACGGCGGACGATGTGGTGCACAACTTCGAGCGCTGGCGCGCGCCGGACTCCGAGTCGATCAACAAGAGCGAGTGGGGCGACGGCGTGCTCTCCGGGATCGAGAAGGTCGATGACCACCACGTGCGCTTCCATCTGGTGGCGCCGGACGTGAGCGTCCCGCACCGGATGTTCGCGTACCCGACGCAGATCGTGCACCGCTCGTTCGACGACACCGGCGCGGACATCGTGAAGAACCCGATCGGCACCGGGCCGTTCAACCTGGAGTACTTCCGGGTCGGCGAGGGCGCGCGGGTCACGCGCCGCGACGACTACTGGGGCGGCCCGGACGGGGGCGGGAGCGCCCACCTTGACGCGGTGCAGTACGTGGACCTGGGCGAGGACGAGCAGGCCTCGATCTCGGCGTTCGCGGCGGACCAGGTCGACTGGATCTACAAGATCTCGACGAAGCAGCTGGACACGATCAAGCGTCTTCCGGGCACGCAGGTGCTGGACGTCGCGACCGGGCAGACCGGCATCGTCCGCTTCAACCTGGTGTCGGACCCCTACACGGACATCCGCATCCGCCAGGCGGTGATCAACGCGGCCGACAACGAGGAGTTGCTGAGGGTCGCCTACCGGGGCCTTGGCATCCCGGCGGAGAACCACCACACCGGGCCGTTCCAGCCCGACTACTTCGACCTCGGGAACCCGCCCAGGCAGGACTTGGCGAAGGCCTCCCAGCTGATCGAGGCGGCCGGGATGAAGGGCAAGGAGATCTCGATCACGGTGGGGAACACCCAGGGGAGCTGGGAGCAGGACGTCTGCCAGGTGCTGAAGGAGCAGTGCGCCAAGGCCGGGATCAACCTCAACATCAACCTGCTGCCGGCCGCGCAGTACTGGGAGGTCTGGGACACCAACCCGTTCGGGCTGACGTTCTGGACGCACCGGCCGCTTGCCATCATGTTGCACAAGCTGGCCTACCACTCCGGCGCGAAGTGGAACGAGGCGGCGTTCAAGAGCGAGCGCTACGACCAGGCGCTGGCGGCGGCGATCGGGTCGCCAAGCCCGGCGGAGGCGCGCAACCACATGAAGGTGTGCCAGGAGGAGCTGCTCGCCGGCGCGGTCATGGTGCAGCCGTTCTGGATCCAGTCGTTCACGGGGGGGGCCAGCAAGGTGCGGAACTTCCCGGTGCACCAGCAGGACTACTACCCGGCGCACCGGATCTGGATGGAGTCCTGACCGGCCCCTCCGGCAAGGTCGCCAAACCCGGAGGGATGGGGGGAAGGCCCGAGACGGGAGGCGCGCCGTGGGGGTGCTGATCCTCCGGCGCCTCGGGATGATGGTGGTCACCGTGGTGGCCCTGTCGTTCATCGTGTTCCTGATCCTCGAGCTGGACCCGCGGGGCGTGGCCCGCAAGGCGCTGAGCCAGTTCACCGGGATCGACCAGCGCGAGGTGTGGCTGCTCAAGAACGGCTATTACGTGGGGGTCGCCCCCGGTGACGCGGACGCGATTGCCGGCTGGGAGGGGCGGGGGTACTTTGTCGGGCTGCCCGACGACGAGGGGATGGTCGCGGAGTGGGAGGCCCGCCTGTCCGAGGTGACGGGCGACCGGTACGAGGTGACCCCGGGGAGCCAGGACCTCCTGTTCGTGCGCGGCGCCGACGGCGAGCCGGTGCGCGTCTCGTCGGTGACCCGCTACTTCTCGTGGCTGGGGGGCTTCTTGACCGGGGACCTGGGCGAGTCGTTCCGCTTCAAGGCGCCGGTGTCCGAGATACTGTGGGTGCGCCTCGGGCGCACGGCGATCTTGGCGGGCCTGACGATGCTGATCATGGCGCCGCTCGCGCTGTTGCTCGGCCTGCTCGCGGGCGTCCACGAGGGGTCGGCGCGCGACCGCGTGCTGTCGGTGGTCTCGATCATCTGCACGTCGGTGCCCGAGTTCGCCAGCGCGGTGCTGCTGGTGGCGGTCTTCGTGTTCTGGCTCGGGTGGCTGCCGGGGACGAGCCCGATGACCGGGGGGTTCTCCTTCAAGGAGATCATCCTGCCGGTCGCGGTGCTGGTGCTCTACGGCACGGGCTACATCATGCGGATCACCCGGGCGTCGACGGCGGAGGTCATGGGCGCCGCGTTCATCCGCACGGCGGTGCTGAAGGGGATCCCGCACAACAAGGTGGTGACGCGCCATGTGCTGCGCAACGCGCTGATCACGCCGGTGACCGTGATCATGCTGCAGTTCCCGTGGCTGCTGTCCGGGGTGATCGTCGTCGAGTACTTCTTCGCCTACAAGGGCTTCGGCACCCTGATCTGGGAGGCCGCCAAGTTCGACGACATCTACCTGATCGAGGCGTGCGTGGTGGTGACGGTGATCGTGGTGGTGGCGACCCAGCTGATCGCCGACATCATCTACACGTACATCAACCCGCGCATCCGGTTCAAGTGATGGACGCCGTCGCGGAGCGCCCCGACCCCCGCCTGCTCTACGAGGTCAGCCGGAAGAGCGCCGGCGTCGCGTACGTGCTGCTGTTCGCGCTGGGGACCCTGGGGGCCCACCGCTTCTACCTGACGCGCAGGACGTCCGGGCTGGCGCTGATCCTGGTCACCCTGACGGGGCTGATCGGGCTGGCCAACGACAGCACGGCGGTCGCGTACGTCTCGATGTGCGTCCTGGCGACCTGGCTTGCGGTCGACATCTGGCTGCTCCCGGCGATGGTTCGCGGCTACAACATGGAGCTGGTCGGGATCCTGACCAAGCCGTACGACCCGAAGCGCGCGCTGCGCCCGGCCGAGCGGCCGACCGTCGGGAGCCGCGTCGTCGACTCGCTCATGCTCCTGCGCGAGAGCCGGGTCGCGATCATCGGCGTCGCCGTCTGCCTGTTCTGGGTGCTGGTCGCCCTGCTGGCGCCGCTGCTGTCGCCGTTCGACCCGCTGGAGATCATCGAGCCGCTGGCGCTCCCAGGGACGGAGACGGAGAAGGGGACCCTCTGGCTCGGGACCGACTTCCTCGGGCGCGACGTGCTGTCGCGCGTGGTCCACGGGTCCCGCACGGTGATGATCTGGGCGCCGATCGCGACCGTGTCCGCGTACGCGGTCGGCGTCCTCCTCGGGCTGCTCGGCGGCTACCTCGGCGGGTGGGTCGACGACGCGATCTCGTTTGTCGCGAACCTGATCCTGGCGTTCCCGGTGCTGGTGCTGCTGATCCTCATCATCAGCCTGCTGGGCCCCTCCGGGCTGTCGATCGTCATCGCGGTGACGTTCGCCTCCGCGCCGGCGGTCTTCCGCATCGTCCGCGGCGAGGTGCTGAGCATCCGCGCCCGCGACTTCATCGGCGCGGCGAAGACCCGCGGCGAGAGCGTCCCCTACATCCTTTTCGCGGAGATCCTGCCGAACGCGCGCGGCCCGCTGATCGTGGACGCGTGCCTGCGCATGGGCTACACGACGATCACGATCGGGATCCTCGGGTTCCTGGGCCTCGGGTTCCCGCCGCCGACACCCGACTGGGGAGGGATGATCAACGAGAACCGGGCGATGGCGCTGACGTTCCCGCACATGACGGTGTTCCCGGTGCTGGCGCTGTCGTCGCTGGTCCTGGGGCTGAACCTGGTGTCGGACGGCATCCGGGAGCTCTCGCAGAAGCAGTAGGGGAGGCCGAATGGACGGGCACGGCAAGGGCGAGGCGGGACGGGGACCCCCGGTGCTCGAGATCAGGCGGCTGGGCGTCTCGTACCACACCCGCAAGGGGGAGGTCCCGGCCGTGATCGACTTCAACCTGACGCTGCGCGCCGGCGAGAGCGTCGGCATCGTCGGCGAGTCCGGCTGCGGGAAGTCCACGGTGTCGATGGCGATCATGCAGCACCTGGGGGCGAACGGGAGCATCGTCGACGGCTCGATCAAGTTCAAGGGGCGGGACATGATGCTGATGACCCCCGACGAGCTGCGCTCGATCCGCGGATCGGAGATCTCGATGGTCTACCAGGAGCCGTTCGCCGCCCTGAACCCGTGCATGACGGTCGCCGACCAGCTGATGGAGGTGCCGCTCGCGCACGAGGGCATCGCCGAGGACGAGGCCCGGCAACGAGCGTCACAAATGCTCACGGACGTGCGCCTGCCGGATCCCGGGCGGATCATGGCCGCGTATCCCCACCAGCTGTCCGGCGGACAGCAGCAGCGCGTCGTGATCGCGATGGCGCTGCTGTCGAACCCGTCGCTGCTGCTGCTCGATGAGCCGACCACCGCGCTCGACGTGACGGTGGAGGCCGCGATTGTCGAGATCATCAAGGACATCGCGCACAGGCACGGGACGGCGCTCATCTACGTCTCGCACAACATGGGGCTGATCCTGAAGACCTGCGAGCGCGTGTGCGTGATGTACTCCGGGCAGCTGGTCGAGGAGGCCGACACGCGGCAGATCTTCCGCGACTCGCGGCACCCCTACACGCGCGGGCTGTTCGGTTGCATCCCGAACATGACGGCGAGCAAGCACGGCAACCCGCTGACGCCGATCCGCGGGCAGCTGCCGCTGGCGGTCGACCGCCCGCCGGGGTGTTACTTCGGGCCGCGGTGCGACTTCTTCGAGCGGGGGCGGTGCGACACCAAGCTGATCCCGCTCACGCAGGACGATGGCGGGCACGCGGTCCGCTGCCTGCGATGGGAGGAGATCGACTGGGAACACTACCGCCCGGCGGTCGACTACCGCCCGGAGATGGAGATCGGCGACCGGGTGGTCCATGTCGACGCGCTGAAGAAGCACTACGAGCTGCCGGCCGACTCGGTCTTCGGCATGTTCTCGCCGGGCGCGCGCCGGCGCGTCAAGGCGGTCGAGCGGCTCGACTTCTCCGCCCGGGAGCGCGAGACGGTGGCCATTGTCGGCGAGTCCGGCTGCGGCAAGTCGACCTTCGCGAAGGTGCTGATGGGCCTGGAGGGCGCGACCGAGGGGAAGATCGTCATGGGCGACGACGACATCGCGGCGATCCCGGTGGAGCGCCGCGGCGCCAAGCGCATCGGCGAGCTGCAGATGGTGTTCCAGAACCCGAACGACACGCTGAACCCGGTGAAGACGGTCGGCTCGCAGATCGCGCGCTCGGTGAAGAAGCTCGGGGTGAGCGACCAGTCGGAGATCGAGAAGAAGGTCGACCAGCTGCTGGACCTGGTCAAGCTGCCGCGCAGCTACAAGAACCTGAAGCCGGGACAGCTGTCCGGCGGGCAGAAGCAGCGCATCGGGATCGCGCGCGCGTTCGCCGGCAAGGCGTCCGTCGTGGTCGCGGACGAGCCGGTGTCGGCGCTCGACGTCTCCGTCCAAGCCGCGGTCATCGACCTCCTGCTCGGCATCCAGGAGCGGCACGACACGACGCTGCTGTTCATCAGCCACGACCTGTCGCTGGTGCGCTACTTGGCCGACCGCATCATCGTGATGTACCTCGGCCAAGTGATGGAGCAGGGGGCGACCGCGGACGTGTTCAGCCCGCCGTACCACCCTTACACTGAGGCGCTGCTGTCGGCGGTCCCGATCGCTGACCACCGCGTCGAGAAGGAGGAGATCGTCCTTGAGGGCGAGCTGCCCTCTCCGCTGGACCCCCCGAAAGGCTGCCCGTTCTCCACGAGGTGCCCGCGCAAGCTGGGGGCGATCTGCGACACCGAGCCGCCGCCCTTGCGCGACTACGGGGGCGGCCACCACGTCTACTGCCACATCGACGCGGAGGAGCTCAAGGGGATCCGGCCCGTCTTCAGGCTCAAGGAGGGGGAGGGGGCCGCGCCCCCCGACAGCGTCCGGCCGGCAACCGGGGAAACCGTTGCCGCAACCTGACGGGCCCCGGCCCCCGCGCCGCCGCCCGCCGGGGCAAGCAGTTATAATCCGAGTGCGGCCCCGATGAACACGGTAGTCCTCAAGCGAAGCGTCAACCAGATCGCGGAGAACCTGACGGTGACAAAGCCCCTGATCCTGGGGACGATCGCCGTGATGATCCTGTACGGGGAGGAGGAGCTCAGGGACCTTGTCATTGGCTCCCTCAACGACGCCTACCTGCAGGTGAGCATCTTTGTCGCGGGCACGCTGGTCACGCTGATGCTCATCGAGAAGATCGGGCGGGTCAACCTGTCCGCGCTCCTGCGGCAGGGGAGGCGCTGGCAGGTGCCGATCGCGGCGTTCCTCGGGATGCTGCCGGGATGCGGGGGCGCGATCATCGTCACCACCAACTACATCCGGGGAAACCTGCGGTTCGGCGGCGTGGTCGCCGTGCTGATCGCGACCATGGGGGACGCGGCGTTCCTGTTGCTCGCCAAGGAGCCGCTGACGGCGGCGGCCGTGCTTGCGACGTGTTTCACGGTGGGGATCGTCTCCGGCTACGTGGTCGACTGGATCCACTCCCCGGACTTCCTGCGCGTCAAGGCGGACGACGCCGACTTGGAGGAGGAGTACATCGAGGAGAACCCCCTGCTGGGGCCCCTGTACAAGCTGTGGATGGCGCTGTTCGTCCCCGGCGCGGTCTTCGGGTTGCTGACCGCCTTCCAGTACGACCTTCCGGCGGAGTCCACCCGGTTGGTGGGCCAGGACTGGGTGACGCCGTTCGCGGTCGTCGCCGTGCTCCTCTCGGTGGTGATGTGGACCCTCAGCCCGCTCTCGGACATCCGGCTGTGCATCTCGAAACAGCGGCCGCTGTCAATGCGGGTCATCGACACCACCAACTTCGTGACGTTCTGGGTGATCTGCGCCTACGTCTCCTACGAGGTCGTCATCTACGCGTTCGACTTGGACTTGGCCGATCTGTTCGGGACCTGGAAGTACTTGGTCCCCTTGGTCGCGTTGCTGGTCGGCTTCATCCCGGGGTGCGGCCCCCAGATCGTTGTCACCGCGCTCTACCTGAACGGGGCGCTTCCGTTCTCGGCGCTGATCGCCAACGCGATCTCAAACGACGGGGACGCCCTGTTCCCTGCGCTTGTGGTGGCCCCGAAGGCGTCGATCATCGCTACCCTGTACAGCGCGGTGCCGGCCTTCCTGGTGGGATACGGCTACTTCCTGCTGGTCGAGCTTTAGGGCAGGGGGCCGCCCACGCAGGAACGGACGGGCGAGTGTCCCCGGGGAGGTCGCCGTCCGATGATCCCACCCCCCGGGGGGTCCCATCGGCAACGGAGCCGGGCCGGAGCGTCCCCGGATGCCTTGGGGCAAGGCAGGGCAATGACCCCAAAACGCCCAGGCGGACCCGGCGAATTGTGCGGTCCCGCCGTGTCCCGGACCTGACCCTGTCCGGTGTCACAGCCCGGAGAGGCCAGACGCCGCCGCAACCCGATTCGTGGCAACCCGTGGGCGTCGCGGTCCATGCCCACCGATGGC
>CAZZIL010000185.1:0-1522 GCA_964654265.1 uncultured Gammaproteobacteria bacterium
CGCCCCGCGCCCGGAAAGCCGGCACGGCCAAGGATGGCGCGCCCGAGGATCCGGATGACGGCCCGCTCCCCTGGCCGGTCTCGCACCGAATCTTGAGGGGTGACTTTGGTGGCTGAGATCGTCCTGTTTGGCGAGGATCACGCCCATCAGGCGATCATCGGGACACTGGTCGGCAGGCTCTCTGGCGTTCCCCCATCCCGGCTGACTTGGCGAAGCACGACCCGCGGGCACGCCCGGGTCGTGGAGGCGTTCGCCGCGTACTCGCGCGAGGTCGAGAACGGGAAGACTTCCCGGCCCGACGTGGTCGTTGTCGCCACCGACGCCAACTGCAAGGGGTTTGCCGAGCGCGCCAAGGCGTTCTCACCCGGCGAGTCGCGGCTTCCCTTGGTTCTCGCGATACCGGATCCGCACGTTGAGCGCTGGCTGTTGCTCGACGGCGGCGCGTTCCGCGCCGCCGTCGGGCGGGGATGTGACGCCTCTGACCGCAAGTGCGACCGTGACCGCTACAAGCGACTGCTGGTGAACGCCGTCCTCGCCGCCGACAGGAACCCCAGGCTGGGCGGCATCGACTTTGCGGAGAAGATCGCGCAGCGCATGGACCTTCGGCGCGCGGCGCGCGCCGACCGGTCGTTCGGTCGGTTTGTCTCGGACATGCGCTTGGCCCTGAAGGGATCGGCTGTCAGGGGCTGACGGCCGGGCGGCCTGCGCCGCGGCGGGTGATCGCCCGGGGCGTCCCGGTCCCGGCGCGCCGGGGGGGCTTTGGTCGTCGGTGGTAGACTAGGCTTGCACCCTTGCAAGCTTCCCATGCTTCCACGATCGCCCATTTCCCCGCCCTTGCAGGGCGTTCCCGGCCGGGTGCCCGGCGTGTCCGCGGAGCCGCGCCCGGGTGTTTCGGGGGCAGGCGTCGGCAGCCCCGGCGTCCGCCGCGGCCGGATGTGCCCGGGCCAGACGCCGGACCTTGCGGGTGCGCGCGCCATCGCCACGGGAGGGTGCGTCCGATGTTGACGCGTGTCAGGATGAGGGGCTACAAGTCCTTCCACGATGTTGACGTGCGCCTGATGCCGCTGACGGTCCTGTTCGGGGCCAATGCCAGCGGGAAGAGCAATCTGCTGGACGCGCTTCGTCTCCTGTCGGGGATCGTCACCAGGCCGTCGCTGCAGGAGGCGTTTGATCACCCGCACCGGGGCAAACCGATGGAAGTCTTCCCCTTCGATGGCGAGGGGGTCAGGGAGCTGCCCGCCAAGGGGCGCCTCGCGTTCTCGCTGGAGGCCGACCTTCGCCTGTCGGACACGGTGGTCCGCGCCGTCGAGCGCGAGATCCGCGAGGCGGGCGGCCCGGCCGACGGCGGGCCGGGAAGGGCCGGGCAGCGCCCGTCGCCCGTCCGTCACCGCAGCCTGCGGTACCGCGTCGAGATTGAGATGTCCCGCAAGTCGGGGCTGTGCGTGGCGGACGAGCGCCTTGTCGCGCTGAACGCGCAGGGGAAGCCCAGCGGGGCCTGCAGGCCGTTCATCGAGCGGGACGG
>CAZZIL010000186.1:0-2197 GCA_964654265.1 uncultured Gammaproteobacteria bacterium
CCAGGGTGTCCGCCTTCAGCCTGTGGTCGACGGCCACCTTGGTCCGGCCCTCGCGGCGCAGCTCGGCGCTGTAGGCGCCCGGGTCCTCGTAGTCGAGCGTCTCCCGGTAAAGGACCGGGAAGGGGTAGATGATGCTCACGAGACGGGCTCCTCCCCCGCCGCGGGATCGGCAGGCGAGTCGGGTGGCGCGGCGACCGTCCCGATGCGGCAGTCGATCGACACGTCCTCCGGCAACGACCTGTCGAACACCAAGTCGACCAGCAGGGGACTGCCCTTCTTGAGTCCCGCCAGCTCGACCTTGCCGCTGTGCACGCGGCATTCCTGGCCGGGCGCGGCGGCCGGCAGCGACGCATCCTTCACGGCCAGGTCGGCGGCGGCAATCCCGCCCAGGCAGCTGGCGTCCTGGCCGGTGTCGACCACGACCTCCAGGACGGCCCGCCCCATGCTCTGGGCGGGCATCAGCCGCACCCGGTAGCGCTCGTCCAGGCGCCGTCCCTGCATTCGCATTGGCGCGTGGTTGCGCCGGTTCACCGCGCGCTTGCCTCGGGCCCCCTGGGTCTCCGATCCTTCCGACTTGCCCCCGGTCCCGGGAGTGCGTCCGTGCTCGTCGGGGTTGTCGTCGTCGCTGTCGTCGTCCGGGACCTTGGCGGACGGCCGGGAGGACTCCCGGAACGCCCCGGCGCTGCCGGTGTCGAGCATGATCTCGTCCTCGAGGTACGCGGATTCCCCGCCGGAGTCCTCGGCGTGCCGGGCGATCCACCGGCGGATGTCCTCCAGCAGCGACTTCAGGTCCGCCTTCTCGTCCGGGGTGGACAGCCGCTTCTCCTGGATGCGGTCGTGCAGCGGGGTCTCGGCCTTTTTCACCAGGTCGTGCGCGTCCCTCGGGCGCTCTTCCCCGGAGAGGAGGACGACCGCGTTCAGCGGCTTCTTGCCGTCGAACATCCCCTTGGACAGACCGCGGTGCCTGCGGGTGATCAGCATCCCGTTGCGCCAGATCGACACGTTGTGCGCGGGGGACCGGTTGCGCATGCGGATCCTGCAGTCGCGGAACCGATCCGGGAGCCTGCCGTCCGCCTCGGCCGACTGGTGGCTCTCGATGGCGTCCAGGGTCAGCTGGGCCTCGCGCGTCGCCTCGCGCGTCCCGGTCTCGGGGCGGGCCATCCACCTGAGAAAGCCCATGATGCTGCCCTGGTCGATCTGGTCCGGCGCGCCGCCGTCGGCGCGGACCTCGATCGTCAGCCGCTTCGAGCAGATGGCGATCGCGAAGTTCTCCGCGACCGCCTCGCGGATCAGCCGGCTGAGGTGCCCCGAATCTTTGCCGGCCGCGGACTTGCCCCTGAATCCCTTGAACCCCAGGACGGCGACGACCGACCCGGAACCGTCGATGCCCTCCGCCTCGCGCAGCAGGAACGGCGGGATGTCCCCGGGGTCGCAGTAGACGTAGGGCGACTTGAACGTGGGGCGGTACTCCCCCAGGAAATACCCGTGGTTGGAGCAAAGGGTCCCGTCGTCGTCCTCGTAGGAGGAGAGGATGGCGTGCCCGGCGGCGCTCATGCCCCCGTCGTGGCGCTTGCCCAGGTAGAAGATGTACTGCAGCCCGGACAGCCCGAACGTCGTCAGGTGGCCGATGCCGAACGAGCCCGACGAGCCGTCCTGCTTGTCGGGCGTCCCTTCCGCGAGCACGGCCTCGAGGCCGCGGCCGTCGAACCCCTTCCCGTTGTCGATGACGTAGAGCACGTCGACGTTGTCGTCCCGGGCGTGCTCGCCGATCGACGAGAGGTAGTCCGAGACGGACGGGTTGTCCGCCCAGGAGCGCCTTGCGCGGCCGAGGACCTCCCGGTAGCGGGAGAACTCGGGGATGTCAGACGCGTCTAGCCTGGCGGTCTTGAAGACGACCCGGCACCACCCCCCCCCCCCTTTCGTCAGGGAAGCCGCGTAGGCATCGAGGGAGTTCTGGATCAGCTCCCGGCAGGCAACCCGCGGGGAGACCTCCCAGTGGTCGGCAATCGAGTAGGGCCGCCCGACCTTGGTGCTGGCGGGCGGGAAAATCAGCTTCGGCGCTGTGTGACCCTCAGGCATCAAAACCTCTTCCCGGTGTCCGGGGGTCCGGACGCGGTAAGTATACACCATCGCGCGACGCGGGCGTGACGGCCGGGGGAGGAGGCAACGGGGACGTCGCGCTCCCGTGGATCTTGGC
>CAZZIL010000187.1:0-1711 GCA_964654265.1 uncultured Gammaproteobacteria bacterium
GGGCTTCGCCGAGCAATCACGCCAACAGCGCCCACCTCGCTGGTCAGGGCGCCCCTGTCTCGTTCACCTTGTTGTGGCGGCGGCAACATTGGACGGCGATTGTAGCAGGTTCTTGCTGTTACGTGCATGCAACGAGTCCGGCCGCCTAAGAAGCCACCGAAGCACAGGGTGCCAAGGCACCAGAAAAGCCATCTGATGCGGGACCTGGGGAGGCGTCTGGCCCCGCTTCCGAGGACAGGCAACTTGGGGGACGCCGTGGCGAGGCGCGCTTGACTTCCACTCGGACCTTGACCGGCGCGTGAAGGAGCTGTTGGCCGGACCAGAAGGGGAAGAGCCGCAAGCCGGACAAACCGGCAGAGGTGACGGGCCACCGCCGCAAGGGGCTGCCTCGGTTGCCGGGCGATCGTGGCGGGGTGTCCACGGGCAGGCACAAAAGCCGGGGGAACAAGTGCCCGGAACGGGCGACCGGGATGCCGCATGAGATCCGGGCTCTGGCGGCCGTGCCCGCCCCCGGCACCCCTGGATGTTCCCCAGACACCTCAGGTCCGGGACGTCCGGCGCGGCGAACCACCCGGAGACGCCGACCTCGCGCGCCACGCTGGCATGGACCAGAAAATTGTGGCAAGGCAAGCGGCTCCGCTCGGGACGGCATTCCCCGGCAGCTGGCGGCGGGGCTGATCCCTCCTTCCGAGTCTTGGCCGCCACGCGGCCACTCGCCAGCGTTGAGCATCCTGTCCGCGGCGGTCGGCGGGTGCGCTGCGAAACGGCGGGAGTTGGGCGGGTGCGCCCAGAGGGCGCAAGCCAAGGGCCCGCAAAGCGGCCCGCCTTACTCCCGTCCACCTCGCAGCGTGCGCGCCGGGCACCGCAAGGCGGCCGTGAGGTCGTGGGGATGCGGCAGAACAGGGGCCGAATGTCCCCCCTCATTCCCGGTGCGGCACCAACTCCCGAAAGGCGAGCAGTGCGTAACCCGGGAAGCCCCACGCAACCCGGGGATGCACGACCTGCCTGCCCTCCCAACCGGCACGTCCCGCCAAAAACCCTGCGACCACGTCACGGCCATGGGACCGGGCACGGCGCGCCGACCCTACTGCAGCGTGGCGAGAGCCCTAGCGTCGGCGAGGAGCTGCGCCCTGGCCGGCCCGTCGAGAGTGTTGCCCAAGAACACGCTGTCAACGATGATTTCCAGCAGGACCGGGGTGTCGGCGAGCAACGGCCCGAACGAGAGCGCGTAGAACACGAACAGCGCGTCATTCGAGTTGAAGGGAGTGACGCTGTACACGTTCATGGGGTGGTCGGGATCGGCGCTGATGATCTCCGACGCCTCCAACGCTCCCCGGGCGATATTGCCCAGCACGGTTTCCGTGCCCAGTTCGTCACCCGGGCGGGTGGCGCCCACCGGCAACAGGCTCTGGATGACGATCCGGCTCAGGGGAGGGGTGTCTTCAAGGAGCGGCCCGAACGCGCTGAAGTAGAAAAGGAGCAACGCGTCGCTGCCGCCGAACCCCGTCGCGTCCGGGGTCAACAGCCTAAGGACCAACCCGGTGTCGGTCTCGATTGCCGTGGCTGTCTCCCAGTCGCCGCCGCCCTCGCCGCTGAACGCCCGGACCCGGACATCGTACTCGGTCTCGTCCGCCAAGTCGGCGATCGTGACCCGGGTGTCCGTGGTGGTGCGTCCCAGGTCGGTCCACTCGGTGACGGCGGGGTCGCTCTC
>CAZZIL010000188.1:0-2134 GCA_964654265.1 uncultured Gammaproteobacteria bacterium
GGCAGTGTCGGAGTGTATCAAAATCTACTGCGAGAAGGTCCGGGAGATCAGCGGATCATCCCACCGCAGCGACAACCAGCTAATGGAATTCGTGTTTCGCGGAACTCAAAAAAAGCCTGGCAAAATCGTTCTGTCCGCGACCGCTGGAAAAGCAAACAGCGAAAGCATACAACGGGGTCATGGTTTCTTTTCACAGGGGTTGATCTGCGGCTTCAAGAACCCTGCCATCTCACATGGCAGCCAAACAAAGATGACTGAACACGGACTGTTCACCGAGGACGACTGTCTTGATATCTTGTCTCTTGTGTCCTATCTCTTCCGGTGCATCGAGAACAGGGACTACCCGCCCGCCCAGGAGTAGGACACGACCCGAGCCTGCCAGCTTGGATGACACGTGGCCTTACGGGCATTGGCCGGGACACCAATGTCGGAACAGGCGCTTGGTCACACCCGGACCTGTCGCTGACAACATGCGAAACGGGCATGTTTCCCAACGGGTCGAAGTCCTGATGTTGAAGACACTGGTCTGCACTGCGTTGGGACAGAGGTCACGGGGATGGGGAAGTCTGGGGGAACGTGTGCTTGGCGAGCCACGGCAGGCCCTCGCCGACTAACGCCGGCCTCGACCCGACACAGCCCAGAGTGTTTGGCGGAGAGTGCGACCCGGAAGGAGCAGGTGGATTTTGCGGTCGCGATCGGAGGGTTGATTGCGGTGGCCGGAGGTGGTAGGATTCGCCAAACTCTCCGGGCAAGGACAGACCAATGAGCAAGGGAAACGACCGGGCGGTGTACCGCCTTTCCAAGGGGAAGTGGGCGAACAGGCGCATTGGCTCGCAAAAGGTCACCAGTGTTCATCGGACCCAGACGGAGGCGATAGGAGAGGCGGTGGGGAACCTGATGGCCGAAGGGGGCGGCGAACTGGCCACCTTCGGTGAGGACCGGGGGGTACGCAACATGGACACCATCCGGCCCGGCAACGACCCGTTCCTGCCGCGTTCCACTGCGCACTGATCCCGCCAAGCGCGAGTCCGCCATCCCTGCATGACAGACCAGTCGCCTTCGGCGCCCGCGCCTGTCATCACAGACCCGCAGGGGGCAGTCCGTCCCCGGCGGGTAGGATTCCCGGGTGGACCCAAGGGACGTGCCGACGGTTGAGAGTCTCGACCCGATTTTGCCGGGACGGCCGCTGGTCTTGGTCCTCGGGTCGATGCCGGGAACCGAGTCGCTCAGGCTCGGCCAGTACTACGCGCACCCGCGCAACGCCTTTTGGCGCATCATGGCGGATATCTGCGGGTTCGATCCGGGGCTTCCGTACCGGCGGCGGGTGGCGCGCCTCAAGGCCGCGCGGGTCGCCGTGTGGGACGTCCTCGGGGAGTGCCGCCGCGCCGGGAGCCTAGACTCCGCCATCGCGCGCGAGTCCGAGGTGCCAAACCCGGTCGCGGAGCTGTTGCGGACGCATCCCGGGATTCGCCTGCTCGCGTTCAACGGGCAGCGGAGCGAGGAGGCCTTCGACCGCCACGTGTCCCGGCTGCTTGGGCCGGGCGGCCCCGGGCGGGTGCGCCTGCCGTCGACGAGCCCGGCGCACGCCACGCTGACCGTCGCGCAGAAGGCGTCACGGTGGCGGGAGGCGATCCTGCCCGCGCTTCGCCCGTAGGGGGACCTGTCGCCGCGCCCGGCCGGGTTGGTGCCCGGGGCGCGCCCTACAGGAGCGCCCTCAGCGTGCCAAGGCCGACGATCGCGCCGTCGAACTCTTCCATCGCGTCGGCAAGGCAGGACCACAGGTACTCGGCCGAGGCGCTGTCGGCGAGCACATGGCGCGCCGGCGTTTCGCCCGCGTCGTGGCGCACGACGATCGCGGCGATGTCCGCCACCATCGTCTGCGCGACCGCGCCCGCCGGGAACCGGTGCGCGCGCAGGTCCACGCCGCACAGCTTCGCGAGCGTGTCGGTCGCCGCCGTCCCGGTCACCGCGAACCAACAGTGGGTGTCGGCCCGCGGGATCGGGTGGCACCCGTCCGCCGTGTCGGGCGACCAGACGTCGTCAAGCCGGGCGCAGGCGTCCTCGTCGGACGCGGGCGGGTTGAGCAGGAGCCGCTCGCTCCACGAGAGCGACACGGACAGCACGCCGCCCGACT
>CAZZIL010000189.1:0-6502 GCA_964654265.1 uncultured Gammaproteobacteria bacterium
GGCGTGGAAGGATACCACGAAGCTGACAGGTCCGGTGTCTCGCAGGCCCGCCGCGCCGCCGGACGGTCGGGCTTGCGGCCCCTCCCGGATCAGGCGCGTGGCGGATGTCCCGGCCAAGTCGCGGGCAGCTTGGCGCGGTTCCCCGCGGGGTGGGCTGTCGGGCCCCGCCCGGCATTGCCGGGCGGGGCCTGCCTACTTGGGCCGCTTCGGCGAGCGAAGGTGTCGGGCGAACTTTGCCGGCCAGCCCACCCGGCGGACGAAGTCGGAATGCCAACGCAGCTCCCTCGACAGCTTGGCTCCCGGAAGCCGGACCATCACGACCTGAAGCCCTTCCGTCCGGGCGACCCGCGTTGCCGGGAGGCAGTCGATGTCCCCGCAGACCAGGATGATCCGGTCGAAAGAGCGCCGTGCCGCGTTCCTCACGATGTCGATCCCCAGTCGCATGTCGACCCCCTTCTGCTGGAGGTCGAGCTCGAAGTCCTCGTCCGTCAGCACCTTCGGGACGTCGCCGCCGCGCGCCCAAAGGACAAACCCCCGGTTCCTCACGGTCCCGAGGCGGACGGCGAGCAGCGGGCGGCTTGCGAGATCGTCAAGCCACGCCCTGTCCGGGGCCCGCGTGACCTCTTTTCCCGAGATCGGCATCCTCACGGTCCCGTGGAACGGCTCGCAGTCGTAGTAGAGCACCCGGAGCAGTCTCTCGCCGGGCTCGACACACGACAGCGCGACCGCCTCGATCAGGTCCGGGGTGTGCCTGAGCCCGGCCTCGCGGGCCAGGACCCGGAAGTAACCCCCGTCAAAGAAGATCCCGGTTCTCATTCGTGTGTCCCCTTGTACACAGCGACCCCCGCACGACGCGGGGGCCGGTACTCGCCTACGAGTGTAGCGGATACATGCTCGCCTACGAGCGTAGCGGACACATGCTCGCCTACGAGCGTAGCGGATACTCCCCGCCCCGTCGGGCAGGAAACCCCCCACCGAGGTGGGCGACACCCGCATTGTACACGAAAAACGGCGGAGTCGACAGATTTTTCGCCCCGCCGCGGATTCGGGGCCTGCGCGTGCGCGCGGGCGACGCCGGGCGTCCCTGTCAGAGCTTTGCGGGCGTGCCCAGCAGGACGGAGACGTTGGGGACCTGCTCCAGGGCCCACCTCAGCTCCTTGCGGTCGTAGCTGGAGAGGTTGCCGGTGGCCACCCGGTTGCCGAGCGGGAGTCCGACTTGGATGTCCGCCAGCTGCTGGCGCAGGATCAGGCCGAGCAGGATCCGGTGCGCCTCGACCAGGCTGTCGACGATGTTCTCCGGCGCGGCGCCGATCTCGCCGCACTCGCGCAACCGGTCGGGGGTGGTCCACGCCGTCACGCCGTGGCGCAGCGCCAGCGCGCGCGCGGCCGAGAAGATCGGCATGATGCCGTGCATCTTGAGGTCCAGGCGCCCGTTCTCGGTGCGGATTTTCCCCATCAGGCCGAAGGGGGAGGTCACGTCGCCCGCGTTCATGGACAGGAACCTGAGGAAGGGGTCGGAGTGCCGGGCCATGTCGATCGCCTCCGACCGCAGCTCCCGCGCCAGGGCCATGTCCCCGTGCACGGCGGTCGCGTCGAAGAAGATGTCGCTGTTGAGGATGTCGTCCGGCCTCGACCGGGAGATCCACTGGGCGACCGTCTCGCGCCAGCGTCTGAGGTCCTTGCGCCAGGCGGGGTTGGACGCCATGACCTCTCCCCGGCAGTACGCCACCCCGACGGAGTCGAGCATCTCGGAGACCCGGCGGGCAAGTTTCTCCAGCCAGCGGTCGGCTTGCCCGCCCGCGTCGCCCTCGGTGAAGACGATCGCGTTGTCCTGGTCCATCGCGAGCAGGCTCTCCTCCCTCCCGCCGGACCCGAGCACGAGCATCGCGTACGGGACCGGGGGCGGGCCGTCCCCCGCCTGCGCCATCTCCGCCTCGACCAGCTGGCAGGCGCGCCGCGTCAGCGCCCGCAGCTCGCGCGAGACGATCGCCGCGATGTTGCGCGGGTCGATGTTCTCCGCGACCAGTGTGCGCGCGACCGCGACGAGTCCCGCCCACACGTGCCCAAGCGCCTCGGCGGTCTCCGCCGTCTCGATCTTGTCGCCGAGGGAGACCATGTCCTTCGCCCGCCGGTTGAGCAGGTCGCCGGGCGTCAGGACCCCGACCAGCCTCCCGTCCTCGTCGAGGACGGCGAGGTGCCGGATGGCCATCTCCCCCATCCGCCGCAGCGCGCGGTAGGCGAACTCCCTCTCCTGGGTGGAGTGCAGGGAATCCTTGACGGCGACGGAGAGGTCCCGATCCAGGGCCTTTTCGGTCCCCTCGGCGTTGACCGCGCGCAGGATGTCGCGCTCGGTGACGATGCCGACCAGTTTGCCGGACCGGTCCTCGACAAAGAGCGAGCTGACCTGTTGGGCGATGATGGCGCCGAGCGCGTCGCGCACCGTGCGGTCCACCGTGATGGTCTTGGGCGCGCTCATCAGGTGCCCCACCCGGTGGCGGTAGGTGTAGCTGTTGACGCGGGAGGCCTCGGCGGTCGGGGCGCCCCCCTCGATCTCGGGCTGGACCGGCCCGTGCCACCCGGCGCCGGCCTCCTCGCGCAGCTGTGCGCCGAGCTGCCGGCAGGCGCGCTCGGCCTGCGCCAGCGTGGTGATGCCGCGCTGCCGGAGGCGCGGGAGCAGCTCCAGGAACACCCGGGCGGTCGTCATCGCGTCGCCCAGGGCCCGGTGGCGCCCGGTGACCTTGACCCCGAGCCAGCTGGCGACAAGCTCCAGCGAATGGTTCGGCAGCTCCGGGCTGATCACCCGCACCAGGTGTGCGATGTCGATGCTGCGCGGCCCGTTCCACGCGAGCCGGTGGCGGTCGTGCTCCGCCTTGAGTATCCCCACGTCGAAGCCGACCGAGTAGCCGAGCACCGGGCGCTCGCCGACGTAGTCGGCGAACGCCGCGATCGCGTCGGGGAACGGCGCCTGCCCGGCGACGTCGCCGTCCCGGATGCCGTGGATCGCGGCCGCCGACTCCGGGATCGGGATGCCCGGGTTGACCAGGCACTCGAACGAATCGTCCGCAAGCAGCCGGCCGCCCTCGACCGGGACCGCCCCGATCTCGATGACGCGGTCCCGGGAGACGTCGAGCCCCGTGGTCTCGGTGTCGATGACCAGGGCCGACAGCGTCCCCAAGGGGATCGCCGCGACGTCCTCAGTCAGCGGCGGGAAGCACATTGCCGGGAGACCTCATGGTCCCCCCATTGTAAGGGGTGCGGGCCGCGCGCAAGGCGCGCGCCCGGCGCTCGCGCGAGGGCCGGGCCGCCGTGCCGCATAATCCCGCCGACGGGACGCGCGCCACATGGGACGACACGACATCCGCGCCGCCTTGGCGGCGGCGGGCTGAGGCCGGGCGCCCGTGGACACGGTCACCCAGGCGATCCTCGGCGGCGTGGTCGGCCACGCGGCGGCGCCCGGCCGCGGCCGGCGCGCGATCGTCGCCGGCGCGGCCATCGGGGTGCTTCCCGACCTGGACATGCTGGCGAGCCCGTTCGTGTCCGACGTCACGGCGTTCGTGACGCACCGGAGCGCGACCCACTCCTTCCTGGTCGCGGCGACGGCGTGCGTGCTGCTTGCGCCGGCGCTGTCGCGCTGCCGCCTGGGGCTCGGGATGGGGACGGCCGAGTGGTTCCGGATGCTGGCGCTGTGCCTCGGCACCCACATCCTGCTCGACTGGTGCACCACGTACGGGACCCAGATGTTCTGGCCGCTGAGCCGGCACCCGCACGCGCTGTCGATCGTGTTCATCATCGACCCGTTCTACACCGTGGCGCTGGCGGCCGGCCTCGCGGTCGCGTGGCGGGCGCGCGACCCGCGGCTGCGCAGGCGCGCGGCGCTGTCGGCGCTGGCGGTGACGACCGCGTACCTGCTCGCGGCCGGGGCGCTCAAGCTCCAGGCGCAGGGCGCCTTCCGCGCGGCGCTGGACGCGCGCGGGTTCGAGGCCGACGCGTTCCTGGTGCACAACACCCCGTTCAACATCCTGTACTGGCAGGGCCAGGCGGTCGGGAGGGACGGCTGGGCGATCGGCCGCTGCCTGTCGCCGTGCGACCCGGCGGACATCGCCTACGATGTCGAGCCGGCGAGTCCCCACCGCGCGGCGGTCGAGTCGTGGGCCCGGGAGCCCGGGGAGCTCGGCATGCTCACCCGGTTCTCGCGGGGCCTCCACCGGGTCGTGGAGACTGACGGGCGGCTGGTCCTCGTCGACCTCAGGTTCGGCTCCGGCTGGGCGTCGCGGCCGTTCGCGTACCGGGTGGGGAGCGTGGTTGACGGCGTGGCGGTCCCGGCGGAGGATCCCCTCTCCCGGGTGAGGCTCGGAGGCCCGACGGACATGGCCCGGGAGCTGCTCACCGTCTTCGGGTGGTCGCGCTGATGCCCGGCCCGGGCTGACGGGCACGGCCCGGCCCGGCGGTGTCGCCGGGGGGACGTCCCCCCGCCTGTTACCTGGGTTCGAGCCGGATGACGTCGCGGCGGAACGGCGGGTCGTCGCCGGGGGGCGGCCCGTCGAGCGTGCGCGCGTAGTTGTGGCCGGAGTAGACGGCCCAGGCGATCGGCCCCGGGGCGACGGCATCGCCGATCGCCCGCACGGAGCGGATGCCGGCGTCGGCCCAGTCGGCCTCGCGGCCGGCAAGCTCCCGCCACAGCGAATCGTCCGGCGACATCGCCGTCACCATGACGACGGCGTCGGCGTCGATCGTCTGGCGCTCCTTGGTGAACACGCACTCGGTCGTGACGTTCCCGGCGCCGACGGCCGACACCGCCCGGTTGAGCGTGATCCCGATCCCGGCGCGGACGAGCCGGCGGTGGATGTCCGCCTGCTCCAGGGTGTTGCGGGTCCAGTCGGACACGTACGCCGCCGGGGTGACCAGCGTCACCTCGGCGCCCTCCTGGGCGAGCAGCTCGGAGACGACGCCGCCCATGTAGTAGTGGTCGTCGTCGTAGACGACGACGCGCCCGTTGGGTCGGGCGCCCCCCATCAGATCGTCGGGCGTGAGCAGTTCCATGCCGGGGCCGGCCGGCAACGGCCGCACGTGGTGGCGCGCCACGCCGTCGCGGCGCCAAGCGGCCCCGGTCGCGATCGCGACGTTGTGGAACCCGAACTCGAGGATCTCCGCGGCGCCGAGCCGGCCGCCGGGATAGGTCTCCACGTTCGGCATCTTCCGGATGCGGTGCACACGGTGGTCGCGCACCCGCGCCCAGGTCGCGAGCCCGGGAAGCCTGGACTCGCGCGCGACCCGGCCGCCGAGCTCGTCGGCCGCCTCGGCCAGGGCGACGTCGTAGCCGCGCATCGACAGGGCAAGCGCGGCCTCAAGCCCGGCGGGGCCGGCCCCCACGACCAGCACGGTGTCGGAGTCCCCCTTGGCCCCGATCCGCTCCGGGTGCCAGCCGCGGCGCCACTCCTCCATGAACGTCGGGTTCTGCGTGCAGCCCGACAGCGACGAGGTCATGTCCCCGGTGACGCAGATGTTGCAGCCGATGCACTCGCGGATGTCGTCGCTGCGCCCCTCGTCGACCTTCCGGGGAAGGAACGGGTCCGCGATCGACGGGCGCGCGCACCCGACGAGGTCGAGCACCCCGTCGCGCACCTGGCGCGCCATCGCGTCCGGGGAGGTGAACCGCCCCACGCCGACCACCGGCCGCGGGGTGAGCTGCCGGATGCCCCGGACCAGCCCCTCCTGGGACCCCTCCCCGGCGAACCGCGAGGTGCGGGAGCAGTCCTCCCAGGTGCCGTGCACAAGGTCCCAGAGGTCCGGGAGCTCCGGCCACGTCCCGACCAACTCGCGCAGCTCGGCGTTGGAGAACCCGCCGTCCCCGGGCTCGTCAAGCGGCAGCCGCACCGCGATCCCCATGGAGTCGCCGACGGCGTCGCGCCCGTCGGCGACCACCTCGCGCAACAGCCGGGACCGGTTCTCCAGGCTGCCGCCGTAGCCGTCGGCGCGGTGGTTGGTCACCCGCGACAGGAAGTGCTGGAACACCCCGAAGCCGTGCGCGCCGTAGAGGCACACCAAGTCGAAGCCGGCGCCCTTCGCCCGGCGCATCGCGGTGACGAACCAGCGGCGCATGGCGGCGATGTCGCGCAGCGTCATCTCCCGCGCGCTCACCGGGTCGTTGGTGTACGTCCGGATCGGCAGCGCGCTCGGCGCGAGCGGGACCTCGCGGGAGTACAGGTTCGGGCCGTTGATCCCCGGGTAGACCAGCTCGATGCCGGCAAGCGCGCCGTGCGCCTTGATCTCCGATGCCATGCGCGCGAGCATCGGCACGTCGCTGTCGTCCCACAGCCGCAGCTCGGCGTACGGGTTGATGTCCGACGAGTGGTGGACCTCGCACTGCTCGGTGAAGACGACGCCCCATCCGCCCTCGGCCTTGACCCCGCGCATCGCCGCGACCGCGGACGGGTCCCGGTAGCCGCCGCCGTTGCAGTGCGGCACCTGGAAAAACCGGTTCTTCGCCGTGACCGGCCCGATC
>CAZZIL010000190.1:0-11844 GCA_964654265.1 uncultured Gammaproteobacteria bacterium
CCATGAAAAAGGACACGCATCCCCCCTACCACTACGTCGAGGCCCGTTGCTCGTGCGGCAATCAGCTGACGATCGGCACCACCCGGCCGGAGCCGCTGCAGCTGGAGGTGTGCTCAAACTGCCACCCGTTCTACACCGGCAAGCAGAAGCTGGTGGACACCTTCGGCCAGGCACAGAAGTTCATGCGCAAGTACGGCGGGTAGCGCCGTCCTGGGCCGGCGCGCCGCCTTGCGCTGTCGGCCGTCCCCCGCCGGGGTGAGATAGCCGTGGACCTGCTCTCGCTCCCCGTGCCCGGCCGCCGCCCGGCCGCCGCGCCGGAGCCGCCGTTGGCCCTCCACAAGCAGCTCCTGATGGGGCTGGTCGTCCTGCTCTGGGCCTTCCCCGGGCTGCTCGGCCGGGATCCGTGGAAGCCCAAGGAGAACGAGATCGTCGCGGTCCTCCGCGGCATGGTCGAGTCCGGCCAGGACACGATCCCGAGCCTGCTCGGGACCCCGGTGCTCGACACGCCGCCCCTCTACTTCTGGTTCTGCAAGCTGTTCGTCCTGGCGAGCCCGGACTTCCTGGAGCTCCACGAGGCGGCCCGGCTGGCGAACCTGGCGCTGCTCGCCGTCGCGGCGGCGTGCGTCGGCGCGACGGTCGCGGTGCGCGCCAACGCGCGCTTCGCGTGGGACGGCGTCCTGCTGCTGATCGGGACGCTTGGGCTGCTGTTCGACTTCCACCTGCTGAACACCCACCTGATGGCGATGGCCGGGGTCTCGATGCAGCTGTGCGGGTTGGCGTACTTCCAGCGGCAGACGTTCACCGGCGGCGTGCTGTTCGGCGTCGGCGCCGCGGTCGCGTTCCTGTCGGCCGGGCTGCTCGCCCTGAACGTGACGGTGCTGGCGCTCGTCGCCCTGCCGCTGATCTCGCGGCGGTGGCTGCACCCGTCCTCCCTGCTCAGCGTGCTGGTCGCGGCGTTCTTCGCCGTGCCCGCGGCGTGGCTCTGGATTGCGCTCGCCGGCGAGCAGGACCCCGAGCACGTGTCGGGGTGGCTCGCCGAGGACCGCCACAACTGGCTCCGCGCCGACATCGATGTCTTGGCCGGGGCCGGCAAGGCGCTCGGCAACCTCATCTGGTCGGCATGGCCGTGCTGGCCGATCATCGCGATCGGCCTCGCCGGCGCGCCCCGGGAGCTGCTCGCGGCGCGCACCGCGCAGGTCGGCATGGCGCTCGCGCTGGCGGTGGTCGCCTCCCTAGCGCTCACGCCCGCGCACCTGAACTCGGAGGCCTTCCTGGCGTACCCGCCGCTGGCGGCGCTCGCCGCGACCGCGCTCGCGCACCTGCGGCGCAACGCCCTGAGCGCCTTCGACTGGTTTGCCCTGATGGCGCTGAGCTTCTCGGCGGTGGCGCTCCTCTGGGGCGCCTGGCTCGCCACCGTGCTCGGATGGCCGGAAGGGCTGGCCGGCCGGATCGGCGCCTTCCGCCCCGGCGTCGCGCTGGAGGTGTCGCCCCCGGCGGTGACGCTCGCCGTGGTCGCGACCCTTGTCTGGCTCGCCCTGCTGATGAAGATCGACCGGGGAATACACCGGCCGATACTGAACTGGACCTGCGGGCTTGCCGTGACCTGGGCGCTGTTCTGCCTGCTGTGGCTCGACCACATGGACGCGGGGCGCAGCTACCGGGGCGTGGCCGCCGGGTTCCAGGAGAGCCGCGCGCGCCTGAAGCGGGAGCACGGCCCCGGGTTCTGCGTCGAGAACGGCAACCTGTTCGTCTCCGAGCTTGCGCAGATCCGCTATTTCGCAGGCGAAACGTTGCCGCCGGCCGGGACGGGTTGCCCGCTGGCGCTGTTCCGCGTCTCCGGGGAGCTGCCAGAGGACGAGCACCTAGTCGTCGGCGGACGCCCGAATCCGGACCGGGAGACCTTCGTGCTCCGGGTCCCCTCGGGGTCGTTCCGCTGATACAGGCGTAGGACGGCGGCGCATCTCGCGGCGGACGTCCGGGATGCCGTGGGCCGCCAGTGCCGCGCGGACATGGCGAGGGACACAACCTCCGGCTCCCCCTTCGGCGGCCGGATCAAGTGTCCTGTGACAGGACAACGGCGGAGCAATCGGCTATCATCCCGCCCATGGACCAAGGACGGAAAAACCCATTCACGCCTGGGTGGGGGAAAGTCCCCCCGCACCGGGCCGGACATGAGGGGGCGACGCGCGACCTGTTCGAGCGGGTGGGCAACATCTGCGGCCGGGAACCCGGTGACGGGGTCGTCCTGTACGGTCCCCGGGGCACCGGCAAGACCTCGCTGTTGGAGGAGGTCAGGGAGCGGGCGGTCAGCCAAGGCGCCGACGTTCGCTGGTTGATCCCGGCCGACTGGGAGGGAGGCTTGGCGGATTTCATTGCGGCATTGCCTGGCGTTGTCCCGGACGAGTCCGAGGCGATGTCGAACCGGACGGCCGAGGAGACACTGCGCGGGTTGGCACGGAACAACCCGCTCGTGCTGTTGGTTGACGAGGCGCACCGACTTCCGCCCGACATTGGGAAGGTCCTCCTCAACGCCGTGCAGAGGTGCGTCACCGGCAGGCTTCCGCTCCTGCTTGTGCTCGCCGGCACGCCGGGACTTCAGGCGAACCTCCGGAGTGCCGGCGCCGGCTTCTGGGAGCGGTCGCACCGGCTGAAGTTCGGACGGCTGGAGTCTCCAGAGGCCGTCAGGAACGCCCTGTCGATCCCGGCGGAGATGTCGGGCCTGCCGTTCGCCGCGGATGCGCTGGAGCTGCTGGCGACGGAGAGCCAAGGCTATCCGTTCTTCATCCAGCTGTTGGGAGACCGGGCGTGGAAGGCCGCCATTGCGCGCGACCCGACCACGAGCCGGATTGGGCTGGAGGATGCCGAGGCCGGCCTGCGCGAGGCGGACGAATACCGGGAGGACTTCCACGTCGAGCGCAGGGACGAGGCGAAAGACCTGAAGATCCTGCCCGAGGCCGAGGCGGCCTCGAAGGCGTTCGACGCCAGCGATGACGGCGTGCTCACCGAGGCGCAGTTGGAGGATGCGGTCCGGCCGGCGCTGTCGGAGGGCCGGTCCGTGGATGACGCCCTCCAGGAGCTGTTCGCCTTGGGGCTTGCCTGGAGGAAGAGGGGACTGAGGTGGGAGCAGGGAATCCCGTCGCTTTGCGCCTACCTGGCAGAGAACGCGCGGTGACCGACTGCCCCGGTCCGTCGGTGTCGGGTGCCTCCGGCACGGAGACGCTGCCGGTGCCGGTGGGAGGGGACCTCTTGCCTGTCGCCGCCCGATGTCCCTGGCCAAACGCCAACAGCAACAGTCGGGTGGCGAGATTGGCGGCGGACCCTCGTTGCCGACGTGCTGTCCCTCGGCGGCACCGGCTGCCCGCCTGCGCTGTTCCGCGTGTCAGGGAGATGCCGGGAGGCGAGGCCCTTGTTGTCGGCGGACGCCCAACCCCGACCGGGAGGTCCTCGTGCTTCGCGTCCCTCGAGGTCCACCCACCGGCAAAGGTGTCCCGGATGGGCGGGCGCTCCGACCCGGTCCCGGATCCCGGCAACGCGATATAATGGCTTCACCTCAGGGTTTGCCATGGGACAAGAGACCGAGCTTGCGCAGACGAAACGGGATGAGACAATCGCGTTCGTTGTCTTGGCCGTTCTCTTGGCCCCGCTGATCGCGTGCGCGGTGGTGGGGGGCTACAGCTTCCTGGTGTGGATGTTCCAGATCGTGCTTGGCCCGCCCGGGTCCGTGCCGGGGGAGGGGCTGTGACGACAGCCGAGTTCCACGTCTCCAGCGTGGTCGTGCGGGCCGCGCCCGCGCACTTGGGCCGCCTGTCCGGGATGATCGCCGGGCTGGAGGGCGCGGAGGTGCACGCCACCGACCCGCGCGGCAAGATGATCGTCACCCTTGAGGCGGCAAGCGAGGCCGAGGCGCTCGGGATGGTCGAGCGCATCCGCGGGATGAGCGGGGCGGTCGATGTGTCCCTCGTCTACCACCAGTGCGAACGCGAGGACCCGGGGGAGTGCGCCGCCCGCGCCGGGAGGACCCCGTCATGAAGGTCACCCGAAGGGAGTACATCAAGGCGCACGCCGTCCTTGCGGCGGCGGCCGCGGCACGCATGTCCCCGCCGGCGCAGGCGACCAACCTGGTCGTGGAGGCCGGGCAGACCCAACTCACCTGGTCGAAGGCCCCGTGCCGGTTCTGCGGGACCGGTTGCAGCATCATGGTGGCGACGCGCGACGGGCGTGTGGTCGCAACCCACGGGGACGCCAAGTCCCCGGTGAACCGCGGCCTGAGCTGCGTCAAGGGGTACTTCCTGTCCAAGATCATGTACGGCGCCGACCGGCTGAAGACCCCGCTGTTGCGCAAGACGGCCGGCAGCTACGACAAGGAGGGCGACTTCGAGCCCGTCAGCTGGGACGAGGCCTTCGACGTGATGGCGGAGCAGTTCAAGCGCGCGTTGCGGCGGCACGGCCCCGAAGGCGTCGGCATGTTCGGCTCCGGGCAGTGGACCACCTGGGAGGGCTACGCGGCGTCCAAGCTGATGAAGGCGGGCTTCCGCAGCAACAACCTGGAGCCGAACGCGCGCCACTGCATGGCCTCCGCGGTCGGCGGGTTCATCCGCACCTTCGGCATGGACGAGCCGATGGGGTGCTACGACGACATCGAGCACGCCGATGCGTTCGTGCTGTGGGGGGCGAACATGGCGGAGATGCACCCGATCCTCTGGACGCGGGTGACGGAGCGGCGCCTGGCGCATCCCCACGTGAAGGTCGCGGTGCTGTCGACGTTCCACAACCGCAACTTCGACCTGGCCGACCTCCCGATCGTCTTCAAGCCCCAGACCGACCTGGCGATCCTGAACTTCATCGCGCGGCACGTCATCCGCGCGGGCCGGGTCGACGAGGAGTTCGTCCGCCGCCACGTGAACTTCCGGGTTGGCAACACCGACATCGGCTACGGCCTTCGCCCGGAGCACCCGCTGGAGCAGCGCGCCGCCAACGCCGGCAAGGCGGGAGGGTCCAGGGAGGCCACCCTCGACGAGTACGCGTCGTTTGTCGACCGCTACACGGCCGGGCACGTCTCGGAGCTCTCCGGCGTCCCGGTCCGCCAGCTGGAGGAGCTGGCCGAGCTGTACGCCGACCCGGGGACGAGAGTGACCTCGTTCTGGACCATGGGGGTCAACCAGCACACGCGCGGGGTGTGGTGCAACAACCTCATCTACAACATCCACCTGCTGACCGGGAAGATCGCGACCCCCGGCAACAGCCCGTTCTCCCTGACCGGGCAGCCGTCCGCGTGCGGGACCGCCCGCGAGGTCGGGACCTTCGCGCACCGCCTGCCGGCGGACCTCGTGGTCGCCAAGAAGGAGCACCGCGACATCGCCGAGCGGATCTGGAAGCTCCCGGAGGGGACCATCCCCGGGAAGGTCGGCTACCACGCCGTGCTGCAGAACCGCATGCTGAAGGACGGCAAGCTCAACGCCTACTGGATCCAGGTCAACAACAACCTGCAGGCGGCGGCGAACATCATGGAGGAGGGGTTCCCGGGATACCGCAACCCCGAGAACTTCATCGTGGTCTCCGAGGCCTACCCGACGGTCACGGCCCAGGCGGCGGACCTGATCCTCCCGACCGCGATGTGGGTCGAGAAGGAGGGGGCGTACGGCAACGCGGAGCGCCGGATGCAGTTCTGGAACCAGCTCATCGCCCCCCCAGGGGAGTCGCGCTCCGACCTGTGGCAGGTCGTCGAGTTCTCCAAGCGTTTCACGACCGACGAGACCTGGCCGGCCGGGCTCCTGGACGCGAACCCGGCGTACCGCGGCAAGACGCTGTACGAGGTGCTGTTCGCCAACGGGCAGGTGGACGCCTACCCGCTGTCGGACATCAACCCGGACCACCGCAACCACGAGTCCGAGGATTTCGGCTTCTACCTGCAGAAGGGGCTGTTCGAGGAGTACGCGCGCTTCGGCCGGGGACACGCGCACGACCTGGCGCCGTTCGACGCCTACCACGCCAGCCGCGGGCTGCGCTGGCCCGTGGTCGACGGCAAGGAGACGCTCTGGCGCTACCGGGAGGGCAGCGACCCGTACGTGAAAGAAGGCAGGGGCTTCGAGTTCTACGGCAAGAAGGACGGCAAGGCGGTGGTCTTCGCGCTGCCGTACGAGCCGCCGGCGGAATCGCCCGACGACGACTACCCGTTCTGGCTCGTGACCGGGAGGGTGCTGGAGCACTGGCACTCCGGGTCGATGACGCAGCGCGTCCCCGAGCTGTACCGCTCCTATCCCAACGCGCTGTGCTACATGCACCCCGGGGACGCCAGGGACCTCGGGCTGCGCCGCGGCAGCGAGGTGCGCGTGCGCTCCCGCCGCGGCGAGATCGTGACCCGGGTCGAGACCAAGGGGCGCAACAAGCCCCCGCGCGGCCTGGTCTTCGTCCCGTGGTTCGACGCGAGCCAGCTCATCAACAAGGTGACGCTGGACGCGACCGACCCGATCTCGAAGCAGACCGACTTCAAGAAGTGCGCGGTGCGCCTGGAGGCGGTGTGAGCGGGATGCGACGCCGGGTCGCCGCCTGCCTGGTTGCGCTCGCCGCGCTCCCCGCGGCCCTTGCCGACGACCGGATCGCCACCCTGCGCAACGGGCACATCGACGAGATCCTCCCGGCGCCGCTGATGACCCCCCAGTCCAACCAGGGGCGGCGGGCGGCGCGCAACTACCCGGAGCAGCCGCCGCTGATCCCGCACTCGATCGAGGGCTACCAGCTCGACCTGAACTTCAACCGCTGCCTCGACTGCCACAGTCGCGTGGCGACCGAGGAGTCGCAGGCGCCCATGGTCTCGGTGACGCACTTCATGGACAACGAGGGGCAGGTGCGCGCCGCCGTGACCGCGCGCCGCTACTTCTGCACGCAGTGCCACGTCCCGCAACACGACGTGCGGCCGCTGGTCGACAACACCTTCGTCGACATCGACCGGCTGATCAGGTCGGAGTAGCCGGGTGTACCGGGCGGCAAAGCGGTTCCTCTGCCGGGTCTGGGGGGCGGCGCGCCGCCCAAGCGCCCACTACAGCCTGGGGTTCCTGACCGTCGGGGGGTTCGTCGGCGGCATCCTGTTCTGGGGCGGCTTCAACACCGCGCTGGAGCTGAGCAACACGGAAACGTTCTGCGTCAGCTGCCACGAGATGCGCGACAACGTGTTCGCCGAGCTGCAGGGCACCGTCCACTACACCAACCGGTCGGGCGTGCGCGCGACCTGCCCGGACTGCCACGTCCCGCACAACTGGACCGACAAGCTCGGCCGCAAGGCCGCCGCCACCAAGGAGCTGTGGGGCTGGCTGTTCGGCACGATCGACACCCCGGAGAAGTTCGAGGCGCACCGCCTGGCCATGGCCCGCCGAGAGTGGGCGCGGCTCTCCGCGAACAACTCCCTTGAGTGCCGGAACTGCCACGACCGCGAGTCGATGGACCTCTCCAGGCAGGGCGCCCGCGCGGTCGAGGCGCACGAGCGGTTCCTGATGTCGGGCGAGAAGACCTGCATCGACTGCCACAAGGGGATCGCCCACCGCCTGCCGGACATGGAGGCGGAGGCCGCGCTGCCCCGCGCGGCGCCGCGCGCCGCGAACTCGGCCCCGCCCCCGCTTTGACACGCCGACCCAAATCCGTAGAATCCCCCCCGTGACAGTTACCCGGGCGGCCCCAGGCGCGCCCGTGCCCTGTGGCCGGAAAGCAACGCGGCACGGGGTGGCCCCCCTAGGAACGGACGACATGGCAGTACAGAAGAGCAAGAAGTCGCCCTCGCGCCGCGGAATGCGGCGGTCGCACGACCGGGTGAAGGAGGCGACGCTTTCCGAGGACCGCGTCAGCGGGCAGGTGCACCGCCGCCACCACCTGACCAAGTGGGGCTACTACCGAGGCCGACACATCGTTGACCACTCCGGCAAGGGCGCGGAAGAGTCCGAGTAGGTCCCGGGGTGGGTGTCACCCTCGCCGTTGACGCCATGAGCGGCGACCGGGGTCCCGCCTCGGTCGTCTCCGCCGTCTCCCGCTCGCTGGAGGCCAATCCCGACCTGGAGGTCCTGCTCGTCGGCAAGCCGGACCGGCTGGAGCCGCTGCTCCCGCCCGCGAAGCGGGAGCGGGTCGAGATTGTCGGCGCCTCGGAGGTCGTCGAGATGAACGAGTCCCCGGTCGCCGCCCTGCGGCAGAAGAAGGATTCCTCGATGCGCCGGGCGATCGACCTGGTCGCCGAGGACCGGGCGCAGGCGGTCGTCAGCGCCGGCAACACCGGCGCGCTGATGGCGACGGCGACCGTGCGCATCGGCCTGATCGATGGGATCGAGCGCGCGGCGATCGCGTCGCACATCCCGAACCGGCACTGCACGGACTCGACGTGCGTGCTCGACCTAGGGGCCAACGTCGACTGCACCGAGCGCATGCTCCTTCAGTTCGGGGTCATGGGGACGGCCCTGACCATGGCCGTCAAGGAGATCGAGAGCCCGACGATCAGCCTCCTCAACGTCGGGGTCGAGAACATCAAGGGCAGCGACCTCATCAAGAAGGCCTGCGCGCTGTTCGAGCAGAGCAACCTGAACTTCCAGGGCAGCATCGAGGGGAACGCCATCTTCGACGCCACCGCCACCGACGTGGTCGTCTGCGACGGGTTCTCCGGGAACGTCGCGCTCAAGACCATCGAGGGGCTGAGCAAGATGATCAAGGAGATGATCGAGCGTCGCTTCCGCCGCAACCTGCTCACCATGGGGCTCGCGGCGCTCGCCAGCCCCGTCCTGGGCGACCTGCGGCGCACCATGGACCACCGCCGCTACAACGGCGCCTGCTTTGTCGGGCTCCGCCAGACGGTCGTCAAGAGCCACGGCAACGCCGACTCCGTCGCGTTCGCCGCCGCCATCGCCACCGCGACGCAGGCGGTCCAGCACGACCTCCCGGTGAAGACCCGGGAGATCGTCGGCAAGCTGAGCGCCTGATCCCGTGGCCGACGCCCACTCGAGAATTCTCGGCGTCGGCGGTCACCTGCCGGAGCGCGTGGTCGACAACCGCGAGATGTCGGCGATGGTCGACACCCAGGACGAGTGGATCGTCGCGCGCACCGGGATCCGCGAGCGCCGGCTGGCGGCCGACGGCGAGCTGGCGAGCGACCTGGCGCTGGAGGCTTCGCGGGCGGCGATCGGCAGCGCCGGGGTCGGCCCGGAGGACATCGACCTGATCATCGTTGCGACGACGACGCCGGACCTGGTCTACCCGTCGACGGCGTGCATCCTGCAAGAGAAGCTGGGGATCCGCAACGGGTGCGGGGCCTTCGATGTCCAGGCGGTGTGCAGCGGGTTCCTCTACGGGCTTTCGGTGGGGGACGCGATGGTGCGCGCCGGGCGCGCCCGCCGGGCGCTGGTGGTCGGCGCGGAGGTCTACTCCCACATCCTCGACTGGAGCGACCGCTCCACCTGCATACTGTTCGGCGACGGCGCCGGGGCGGCCGTGATCGGCCGCAGCGAGTCGCCCGGCATCGTCGACTGCCGGCTGCACGCCGACGGGTCGCACACCGGGAAGCTCTCGGTGCCCGCCCACGTCGGGCACGGTGCGCTGAGCGGCAAGCCCTACACGGTGATGGACGGGGGGGCGATCTACAAGCTGGCGGTCCGGGTGATGTACGAGTCGTCCCGTGAGGTCTGCGCGGCGAACGGCCTGGACTCCTCCCAGGTCGACTGGTTCATCCCCCACCAGGCGAACGAGCGGATCATGTCGGCGGTCGCTGACAGGCTCGGCATCCGCGAGGATTCCCGGGTCTCGATGGTCGAGCGTTGCGGGAACACCTCCGCCGCGTCGATCCCCCTGGCGCTGTCGTCGATCTGGGAGCGCACCCAGGAGGGGCAACATGTCCTGCTCACGGCGGTGGGTGGCGGCCTCACCTGGGGCGCCATGCTGGTCCGGCTGTGAGTCCGCCCATGCCGTTCAGGAGAGTCTGATGTCGCTTGCTTTCGTCTTCCCCGGGCAGGGGTCCCAACGCGTCGGGATGCTCGACGATTTCTCCGGGCACCCCCAGGTGCAACAGGCGCTGCGCGAGGTCTCCGACGCGGTCGGGACCGACCTGGTCGCCATGTCCTCGGCGAGCGGCGACGAGGCGGCGCTGAACGACACGGCGAACACCCAACCTGCGCTGCTCGGGATGTCGGTCGGGATATTCCGCGCCTGGCTCGCGGAGTCGGGGGCGCGGCCCGTCGCCATGGCCGGCCACAGCCTGGGCGAGTACAGCGCGCTGGTGTGCGCGCAGTCGATCGACCTGGACGAGGCCGCCCGCCTGGTGGCGGCGCGCGCCGCAGCGATGAAGGCCGCCGTCCCCCAGGACACGCGCTTCGGCATGAGCGCGGTCATCGGGATCCCGGCCACCGACGTGGCGGACGTCTGCGGCCGGCACGAGGGTGTCTATCCGGTCAACCTGAACGCCCCGACCCAGACGGTGATCGCCGGCCCCGTCGACTCGATCGGCGCCATGACCTCGGACCTGAAGGCCGCCGGCGCGAAGCGTGTCGTCCCCTTGGCCGTGGGGGTTCCCTCCCACTGCCCGTGGATGGCCCCCGCCGCCGACTCGTTCGCGCAAAGCCTGGCGGCCGCCAGGATCCGCACGCCCGAGATCACCGTGCTGCAGAACGCCACGGTCGCGCCCGCGGGATCCCCCGACGGGATCCGCCAGGCCCTGCGGGACCAGCTCGTCCAGCCGGTCGACTGGGTCGGGACCGTCATGGGCCTCTACAAGTTCTCCGAGGTGTTCATCGAGTGCGGCCCCGGACAGGTCCTCACCGGGCTGAACCGCCGGATCGCGAAGGGGGCGACCGCCGCGGCGCTCTCGGACTCGGAGCACCTGCGCGGCGCCGCCTGGGAATGAGACCCGCCGCCTGCAACCTGACAGAGGCGGAGTTCGAGGCCTTTGCCGGCAAATGCGCCGGCAACGTCGTTCCCCTCGTCTTCCGCTTCCCCAACGACTTCCTGACCGCCCCGGCGGTGTTCCAGCGGGTGGAGCAGGCCAACCGCCACGCGTTCTTCCTGGAGAGTGTCGAGACCGGGGAGAAGATCGGGCGTTACAGCTTCATCGGTTTCGCGCCGCGTCGCATCCTGTCGTTCTCGGAGGGCGTGCTCACCGTGTCGGACGGGGAGGGCGAAGAGATCCTCCGCAAGGAGGGGAGCGACCCGCTCGACCTGCTCAAGGAGTTCATGGGAGACCACACCAGCCAAGGCCATCCCGGCCTGCCGCCGTTCCTTGGCGGGGCGGTCGGATACCTCGGGTACGACTGTGCCCACCACTTCGAGCCGACGATCGGGAAGGCCAAGGCGGACGAGATCGGCATGCCCGACATGATGTGGATGGTGCCGGACCTCCTGATCGTCTTCGACCACCCGATGTCGCAGGTGTTCGTGGTGAAGCCGTGCCTGCTTAAGGAGGGCGTATCGGCCGCGGAAACCTACCGGGAAGGGCGACGGGCAATTGAGCAGGCCTTGCGGGACCACCTGGTGGCGCCCGCCGGGACGCCGCCAGACGTCGGGCAGGCGATCGAAGAGGAGCGGACACCCCCGGCGGACGAGCCCGTCGGGCGTTTCACCCGCGAGGAGTACGCCAAGGTTGTCGAGAAGGCGAAACGCCACATCCGCGAGGGGGACATCTTCCAGGTGGTGCCCTCGCAACGCTACCGGATCAAGGCGGACTTCCACCCCTACGATGTGTACCGGCGCCTGCGACACCTGAACCCGTCGCCCTACATGTTCTACCTGAAGTTCGGCGAGACCGTCGTCTGCGGCTCGTCCCCCGAGGTGATGGTCAAGTGTGTCGACGGCGACGTGACGCTGAAGCCGATCGCCGGGACGAAGCCA
>CAZZIL010000191.1:0-3421 GCA_964654265.1 uncultured Gammaproteobacteria bacterium
TCTGTGGGCGGAACCCTACAGGGAGGTAGCACTGCGGCGTTGCACCCCCGTCAATGCACCCACTTGGGGCACCCACCGAGGATGATCGGTTTGTTTCGCCGCTTCTCCTATGAACTCAATCGGTTATGAGATCTGCCCACAGACTTGCAGTACAGAGCCACGCGAAAACCCATTCGCGCCTGGCGCGGGAGAAGCCCCCCCGCACCGGGCCGGGCACGAAGCCGCGGTGCGTGACCTGACCCGACGGATGGAGCGTCTGTTTGGTGAGAGACCCGGCGACATGGTCGTCATGTACGGTCCTCGCGGCAACGGCAAGACGGCGTTGCTCGGCGAGCTTCACCAGATGGCGGAAGAGCAAGGGGCGTCGGCTGCCAGACTCGATGTCGGCATGATGGTCGGCGACCCCGAAAAGCTTGCGGATGCGCTGGAGCCGACGAGGCGGCCCCGCGTGCCGCCGACTGGCAGGGAGGGAGGCGGGTCCGCGACCCCCGATGCGACCTCCCTTGGGCGCGCGTTGCGCACACTCCTGGAAGGCCCGCTGGTGCTGACGGTCGACGAGGCGCACGAGATGCCGCCCCGCGACGGGATGGCCCTGCTGCAGATCGCCCAAAGGCTGGTCAGGAATCGGCTCCCGCTGCTTGTGGTGCTTGCCGGCACGCCGTGTGTCTGGGAGACCCTCAGGCGTGCGCGCGTCGGGTTCATGGCGCGCGCAGGCCGGCTGAAGATCGGCCGCCTGGCCCGGGACGCCACCCGGGAAGCCCTGTCGGTCCCGGCGGAGAGATCGGGCCTGCCGTTCGCCGCGGATGCGCTGGAGTTCCTGGTGTCGGAGAGCCGAGGCTACCCGCCTTTCATTCAGCTGCTGGGCAAGCACGCATGGGAGGCCGCCATTGGGCGCGACCCGAACGCGAGCCGCATCGGGATGGAAGAGGCCCAGGCTGGCGCGCGCATGACGGATGGGCAACGGGAGGTCCTGTGTGACGATCACCTGCGGGAGGCGACCGCCCGGGAGGTCCTGCCGGAGGCGGTGGCGGTCTCGAAGGCGTTCGCCGCCCTTGACGGTGACGGCACGCTTTCCGATGCACAGCTGAGGGGCGTGGTCCGCCCGGCGCTGTCGGAGGGCCGGACCGTCAGGGATGCGATTGACGAGCTGTTGGCGCTGGGGCTGATCTGGGAGCCCAGGAACTTGGTCTGGGAGCAGGGTGTCCCGTCGCTCTGCACCCACCTGGCAGAGAACGCACGCGGCTGACACTGGCCGGATCCCGGAGGCCGGCGGGCTCTCCCGGTCGCACCCGAGCCGGTGCGCGCGACAGACGAAAGGGCGGAGCCGCGGGGCGACATTGGGCATCCTGTCCGCCGCGGTCGGCGCGCCGACTCGGGGCCACCGTGGTGCGTTGCCAACGCAGGAGGTGTAGCGCAAGGCGGGCCCACGGCGGCCAGGTTGCTCGTCCCCGGTGTGGGCGGACAAGGTCGGTTTGCCTTGGCACGGGCGGGTGGTCGTCCCGAGACCGGGTGGGGCCGCCCCCGGGGTCTGCGGCCTGCGTCGGCGCCCACACGCCAGCACGCCCCGTTCGCGCATCGCGCGCCGGTCCGGGATGGACTCAGAGGACGGTCCGGCCTGGCCCGGGTGAGAGGAGGGCGCGCACGGCACGCGAGCGGCGGACCTCCCGTCCCGGTTTGGGGATGCGCGCCGGCTCCGGCGCCTCGCCAGGTCCGAGGCGCCGCGGCATGCGCCGCGCCTCCCGCGGCGCAGGGACGCCCGGTTGTCAACGGGGAGACCCCCCGCGCCCCGGATCCCGGTGTGCGTCCATCCGCGCGCGCCGCGCGGCGCCGGGCGATCCTCAGCGGTTGGTTGTCATCAGGACCGGTTTCCCTGTGGCCCAGTCGGTCGGGGACGGTCCTCGGCCGCGGCGAGCACGCCCCGCCCGTGTCCCCTCCGGGCCGGTCCCGGTCCGGCGGCGGCCGGGTACGCCACCGCGCATGCCGGCCTCTAGACTGTCGATGCCTTCGGCGCTTGGGCAGGCGACATGCCGGATTGCGCACCCCGCCTCACCTTGTCAGGCTGTCGGAGAGCACAACGCGGATCGGTGGCCGACACGGCAGTCACTCGTCGATCCGGTTCGCGCCTTGGGGGGCAAACAACTTGCCGTCCCCAAGGCTGGCTTCAGTGGTCCAGGACTCGCGGGGGGAACGGGTCGTGGCTGGGCGGGAGGATGGTGTCCTTGCTTCGGATCCTCCAGTCCGCCCCGACAACGGTCAGATCGCCACCACCCTCGATCATCAGGCATCGTGTCGCCGCCCTTATGGCGTCCTGCTGGGTCGGGTAAACCTTGGGGGGTTTCGGCGAGACGTGGCGCTTGTTCACCCACTTCCCCTCGGAACGGCGGTACACGGTGCGGTCTCTCTCATTGCTCTTCATTGGCATGTCCCCAGCTGGAGGGTCCGCACAATCCTACTATCGTTGGCCGCCGGAGCCAACCCCCCCCCAGCGTCGCATCGGCAAACCCCGTCCCGGCAGAGTGGGTCCACGTGCGCCGGAATGCCACGACCGTGGTGTTGGCGCGGTCGCGCCCGATGCGGAAGTGGTGTCGCTGGTCCACCGCACTTGTCGCCGGCGGAGGGGGCGGTGAGCCCAACGCAGACAGAACGACGCCCTGCGGCAACCACCCGTTGGTTACTCGCCCTGCACCTTGATGGCAGAGCAACTTGTCCCACACTGCGGCGGCGTTGTCCGATCGCGGAGTCGCTCTTCCACCCGGCGGTCTTCTGTCGCCGGGGATGTCCGCGCGCATCGCCGGCCGGTGCCGCTTACGTCCACGGCAAGTCAGGCACTGGAGGAGCGAGGCTCTCTCTGCGCGGTCCCATCGGTGCGCCAGGGGAGGACGGCGAGGGCATCGACCGCGCCGCGTCCGCCACCGCCGCGCGCCAAGACTCGACACAACCGCAAGGTCGTCTTCGACGCCCCGGTCTGGCGGTGCACCTCCGCGATCGTCAGGAGGTTCGGTCCCGCCAGCTTCGGCAACGCTTCTTCCCGGAATCCCTCATCGTATGGCAATATTGACTTCCCCTGACACCTTGATGCCGGCCATCACAGGCCCGGAATCCGTCTCTGACGTCATTCAGGGTTCCGGGGGGGGGCTGTCGGCGCCTGACCGGGGGACTTGCCGCAGTGCATACCCCACTTGACCTTGTGATGGCCGGGCTGGCGCCGCCGGGCGCGACACACCCGGCGGCCACGCGGCGGAACACCGTGTTGCCGCAGGGATCTTCGGCCATGCCCCCGGCAGTTCCCGGCCGCCCTCGACGCGCGGCCCGGGAAACCGCCCGCTTTCCCGTTGGGATTGCCGACCCGGGGGCGTTGGATTGTCGCGGGGCGCGCGGGGCCCAGGCACCGGTCACGAGGAGTCTGTCGGCGCGTGACGGG
>CAZZIL010000192.1:0-2920 GCA_964654265.1 uncultured Gammaproteobacteria bacterium
GCGCAACCCCCGCGTCGACGAGAACAGTCGCCTGGCCACACTGATGCACGGCGGGTGGATCGACGCCGCGCGGCACCTGAGCTCCCTCCCCGCCACACGGGACACGGCAGTCCCCGCGCTGGCGGAGATCGAGGAGGCCCGTAGGCCGCCTCCGTGGGCGACGCGGTGATGCGCGGGCATCGTCAGGCCCGGCGCCAAGCCACCTCCCCCGGGCCGTTCCCGGCGCACGCGTGGCAAGACGGCACCGATGGCGCGCACAAGCCATCCTGCTTGCAGGGAGGGATCGACCGGTGGTGATGTTTGTTCTGGGCGCGGGCGCAAGCAGGGACGCGGGGGTGCCCGATTCGCAGGGGATGCTCGGCAGGATCTCCTCGCTTGTCGAAGAAAATGTCGAATGGAAGAACTACCAGCCCCTATACGACACCCTTGTCGACACAATCGAGGCGACCATCAGAGAAAGCCAAGGGGTCGACGGGGATCAGGCAGCATCAAACAGGCCTCTCGAGGGAAGGCAACGTGTCCTGAACATCGAGACACTGGTCGACGAGATCAGACTGGGGTTGGAGAGGACGCCGAAGAGCAGGCGACACCGCGGGTTCCTGCGGATGGTGCTGAGGGAGGTCGGGAACCTCTTGGAGTTGGAGGACCCGCGCTCCGCGGCCTATCTCGGGGAACTTGGGCCGCTAAGCGATCTGGCCGGGCGTCCCATCTTGGTGGTCACGCTGAACTTCGATCGGTGCCTGGAGGCGAACGCCGGCATTGACTTCCACGTGGCGACCGGCATCGAAGGATTCGGGAAGAGGCATCCTTGGAGCATCAGGAACTTCGCGCTGCTTTTCCTCCAGGCGACCGTCCTTCTCTACAAGATGCACGGGTCGAGCGACTGGCGGTTCACCCCGGACGGCAGGCTGTACTCGATCAGGTCCACCAGGGGCGCGGACCACGAGAACGCCGCGATGGTGATCGGCTTCAGGGACAAGGAGGCACGCCTTTTCTGGTATCCGTACGGGACGTACAAGAAGATTGTCGCCGATGATGCACGCACCACGACGCAGATCGTGGTCTTGGGGTACAGCTTCGCGGACAGGGGCATCAACGACATGATCCACGCGGCAGTGCGCAACCGCCGGGTGAAGAACCTGATTGTGGTCGGGCCGGGCGATCCCGACGAGCTGGCCGCGCTGAGGCGCGACATAGGGAGACAGTTCGGCTTTCCCGAGAAGATTGTGATGGTGCCGGCCACGGCGCGCGAGTTCCTCACGGGGCTTGTCGACCGCGTCCAACTGGGCGATGACGGCACACTGGAGATCAGACTCGACGACCTCGGATGCCACATGTGACGGCACGTCCTGCCCTGCCGGCGCACCGACCGGCGCCCGTCAGGATGGCAGCCCTTCGCTCACCAGCCTCTCGATGTCAGGGACCGGGCGGGCCGAGTCAGGGTCGATCTCCACGGCGACGCTTCGCAACGACCGCAACCAGACCCGTTGCCGCTTCGCCAGCCGGCAGGTCGCGACGTTCGCGTTCCCCAGGGCCGTCGCAAGGCTCTCCTTGCCCAGCGCGTGCGGCACCATCTGCCGGTACCCCACCGACCGCATCGCCGGGCTGTCGGGCGTGGCATCCCCGCGCCCAAGCAACCCCAAGATCTCGTCGACCCACCCCTGCCGCACAAACCGCTCCAGCCGGTCGCGGATGCGCCGGCGGAGTCCGGGGATGTCGGCCGGCATCAGGCTGACCGTGACGAGGTCGCCGGGGAGTCGGCGCGTCTCGGCGGTGCGCAACCACTCCGACAGGGGCTTCCCGGTCTCTTTGAGCACCTCGATCGCGCGCGCGATTCGTTGCCGGTCGTTCGGGTGGAGTCGCGCGGCGGTCTTCGGGTCGCGGTCGGCGAGCCAGGCGTGCATCCGCGGCGGGCCCTTCTCCCCCATTTCCCGCACGACCTCCTCGCGCGCCGGACCGGAGGGTTTCGGGAGCTCGGACAGTCCCCGGACTGTCGGTGCCGATGTCGAGCCCCTGGCAGACGACACACAAGTCGACGCTGACAATCCCACCGCCGACACAGCGAGCTCTCGGGCGTCTCCGACTTCCCGGCGGCGGTCGGCCCCGCCAAGAGGACGCACGGGACGGCCGCGGCCCGACACCCCGGGCGCGGCGCTCGGGGAGCGAGGCCGCCCGCCCGGGGGAAGAGGCGGCTGACGGGGACCTCGACACCCTTGCGGGCCCGGACCTCGGTCGCCAGCGACGAGCGTCCCGGCGCCTCGCGCGGGAAGGAACTGGCGGCGGGGCACACAACGGCACAAGACCGGGCATCGGCGGCGACGCAGGCTCACGCCCCAAAGAACGAGCCGCGTGTCGGGTGCCGTCGGAGCTCACCCATCCGCACCGGCATTCGCCGTGGAGGTCCACGGCGCGCGTCCCCGATCGGCAACCCAACCTCTCCGCGCGGCATGCCGCGCATGGCACACGTATGGTACAATCCACACGGAACACTGGAGGAAGAGTGGACACGCCCAAGCCAGACCTTCTGGAATCCGGATCCCCGGTCGATGCGAAGTCGGCAAGTCCCGGGGGTGCCCAGGCGAACGAGGCACACCCGGAGTGGGTCCGCGATCACGGTCGGGTCCCGGGCGGGCCGCCACCGCACGGGGTCACGTCCGATGAGACGCCCGACCACGAACCGCACCCGGACGACCCCGCGACCCCGGCGCCGCGAGACGCGCGGCGTGGCGTCCCGCTCCCCGACACGGGGCCCGACCTTGCGGACCCGGAGGGAATTGAGAAGCACTTCGAGGAGCACACAAGGCGGATCCGCGACCACCGCCTCCCTGACTCGCAATCGGCCTGGGACAAGCTGCTCCAGGACGCGTCGACCGCGCTTGAGGCCATGGCCGACAAGCCCTGTTCGGGGATCTCCACCAAG
>CAZZIL010000193.1:0-11035 GCA_964654265.1 uncultured Gammaproteobacteria bacterium
CCGCTTTCCATGTCGGCCACAACCGCGCGTGGCAGGCCGAGGGCATTGGCCACGGCCTGCCGGCTTCTTCCCCTTTTTTCCCGAAGATCCTGCAGGCGTTCCCCCAGCTTGCCGGTCTCGATCGTGCTTTTCCCGAACAAACGCTCAATAACCTTCTCCAGGTGCGCCAGCCCTCCCCGGTCCGCGCCATTGCTTCCGGACGGCATCCTGCCGGCGCTGTCATCGGTGACTGGCGCCGGCATCCCGGCCGGGTCCGCCAGCTCCTGCCGCGCGGCGACTGTGTCCTCCCTTGTTTTCAGCGTGTGGCTCATGGCGCTCCGCGCCGTCCCCGGCCGGGGGCGGCACCCTTTCCCAAGGATTGTAACACAGGCCGGGCGGTCCGTCCACGTCCCGGGCCTCCCCGGCCGGGCGATGCGCGTCTCCCGGGGCGCTCCGCTCCGGCGGGAATAGAATCCCTCTGTTCCCTTTCGCGTGCCGAGGCAGGTTCATCGCATGAGACGCATCGTTGTCGCGGGCTTCCAGCATGAGACCAACACGTTCGGGGTGACCCGCGCGACCCGGGCCGACTTCGAGGTCGCCGACGCCTGGCCGGGGCTGCTTCGCGGGCGGGAGGTGATCGACGGCATGGAGGGGAGGAACCTCCCCATGGCGGGCTTTGTCGAGGCGGCGCGCTCGGACGGGGACACCGAGCTCATCCCGGTGGCGTGGGCGTCCGCCGAGCCGAGCTCCTTCGTGACCGACGACGCGTTCGGGTGGATGGCGGGGATGATCCTCGACGGGATCCGCGGCGCCGGGAAGATCGACGGGATCTACCTCGACCTGCACGGCGCGATGGTCACCGAGTCCCGCGAGGACGGGGAGGGGGAGCTGCTCGCGCGCATCCGCGCGCTGGTGGGCGACGCCCTCCCGGTCGCCGTGAGCCTCGACCTTCACGCCAACGTCACCCGGAAAATGGTCGCGCACGCCTCGTCGCTGTCGGTCTTCAGGACCTATCCCCACCTCGACATGGGCGACACCGGCGCGCGCGCGTGGCGGATGATGCGCCGCCACCTTGCGGGGGAGCCCTTGGCCAAGGCGATGCGGCAGGCGCCGTTCCTGGTCCCGCTGTGCGCGCAGCACACCGGGTCGTCGCCCTGCCGGGAGCTCTACGGCCTGCTTCCCGCGGACGGCCCGGTCTCCTCCGACATCGCGATGGGGTTTCCGCTCGCGGACATCCGCGACGCCGGCGTCTCGGTGGTGGCGCACGCGCCCGGCCAGGCGGAGGCCGACCGCGAGGCGGACCGGCTGCTCGGCGCGATCGTCGGCGCCGAGGCCGGGTTCGACAGCCGCCTGGTGCCGGCGGCGGACGCGGTGCGCGACGCCATGCGCGACGGCGGCGGCCGGCCGGTCGTCATCGCCGACGTGCAGGACAACTCGGGGGCCGGCGCCACCTCGGACACCACGGGCCTGCTGGCCGCGATGGTCGCGCAGGGCGCGCGCGGCGCGGTCCTCGGGCTGCTTGACGACCCCGGGGTCGCGGCCCAGGCGCACGCGGCGGGCGTCGGCGCGGAGATCGACGCCGCGCTCGGCGGCAGGTCGGGCCTTCCCGGCGCCGGGCCGTTCCGGGGCCGGTTCGGCGTGGAGGCGCTGGGCCAGGGGAGCTTCCCCTTCACCGGGGAGATGTACGGCGGTAGCGTCGCGGAGATCGGCCCCATGGCGGCGCTGCGCGTGCTCGGCACGCCGGCCGACGTCCGCGTCGTCGTCGGCTCCAGGCGGTGCCAGTGCCTCGACCGCGCGATCTTCACGCACGTCGGAATCGACCCGGCCCGGTGCCGGGTCGTCGGCGTCAAGAGCACGGTGCATTTCCGCGCGGACTTCGCGCCCGTTGCCGGGCGGATCGTCAACGCCGAGGCGCCGGGCCTGAGCCACTGCCGGCACGAGGGGATCCCGTACCGGCGCCTGCGGCCGGGGGTGCGGCTCGGCCCGCTCGCGCGCGAGTTCAGGGGGCCGGGCTGACCCCTGCCGGGGCCGCGGCCGCGGCCCGGACCGGGTGGGCGACGACGGCGGCGGTCCCGTCCGTCAACGGGTAGTGGCAGCTCACCGTGCGCCCGTCCGGCAGCGCCGTCTCGCCGGGGCGCTCGCGCCGGCACCGCTCCTTGGCGTGGCGGCAACGGGTGTGGAACTCGCACCCCGCCGGGCGGTTCGCGAGGCTCGGCACCTCGCCCTCGATGGTCGCGAGCGCGCGCCGGCGGTCCGGGTCCGGCTGCGGGACCCCGCGCACCAGCGCGTCGGTGTAGGGGTGCGCCGGCCGAGAGAAGATCGTCTCCGAGTCGCCGCGCTCCACCAGCCGCCCGAGGTACATGATCGCCAGCCGGTCGCTGATGTGGCGCACCACCGGGAGGTTGTGGCTGATCACCAGGTAGCCGAGGCCGTGCTCCTGCTGCAGCTCGCCCATCAGGTTGAGGATCTCCCCCTGCACCGAGACGTCGAGCCCGGCCGTCGGCTCGTCCGCGATCACGAGGCGCGGGTTGAGCGCGAGCGCGCGCGCGACGCCGACCCGGCGCGCCTGCCCGCCCGACAGCTCGTGCGGGTAGCGCGACAGGAAACTGCGCGGCAGGCGCACCATGTCGCACAGCCGCGCCGCCTCGGCCTCCAGGTCCGCGCGGATGCCGTGGATGCGGAACGGCTCGGTGATGAGCGCCCGCACCGTCAGCCGGGGACTGAGCGACCCGACCGGGTCCTGGAACATCATCGCGATGTCCCGGCGGAAGCGCCCGAACTCCGCCGGCGCGAGCGCGAGCAGGTCGGCGCCGCCGAACCGCGCCGACCCGGACTGCGCGGGGACCAGCCCCAGGATCGCCCGGCCAAGCGTCGTCTTCCCGGATCCGCTCTCGCCCACCAGGCCCAGCGTCTCGCCCGCCCGCAGGCTTAGCGACGCGCCCAGAACCGCGTCCACAAACGGCTCCGCGACCCGGTTGACGAGCGCCCGGACGGGGCCGACGACCCGGAAGCGCACGCACAGGCCGTCGACCTCCAGCAGTGGCCCGTTGCCCGCCGCGGGCGCCGCGGGCGGGCGGGCGCCGCCGCCGTCGTCCGCCCGTTGTCCTCCTGTCCGGCCCCTTTCCCTGCGCCCGGCCCCGGCGGCGTCCCCGAGCAGGTGGCAGCGGGCGGCGTGTCCCGCGGCGCCGGCGGCGAGCCACTCCGGCGCCCGGGTGCGGCAGCGTTCCTCGGCGGCCGGGCAGCGCGGCGCGAACACGCACCCTTGCGGCCTGGCGTGCAGGTCCGGGACGTCCCCGGGGATCACCGGCAGCAGGCGCGTCCTCGTCGCCCGGCGTGCCGGGTCGCACTCCAGCAGGGCCTGCGTGTAGGGGTGCGCGGCGTTGTGGAAGATCTCGCGCACGTCGCCGTGCTCGACCACCTCGCCGGCGTACATGACCGCGACCTCGTCGGACAGCTCGGCGATCAGGCCCAGGTTGTGCGACACCACGACGACGGTCGCCCGCATCTCCGCCTGCAGCTCGCGCACCAGGTGGATGATCTGCGCCTCCATGGTCACGTCGAGCGCGGTGGTCGGCTCGTCGGCCATCAGCAGCAGGGGGTCCATCAGCAGCGCCATGGCGATGCCGGCGCGCTGTCGCATGCCCCCGCTGAACTGGTGGGGGTGCTGCAGTATCCGGCTCTCCGCGTCCGGGATGCCGACCCGGCGCATCATGCGCACGGCCATCTCCCGCTTCGCGGGCGCGGACAGTCCCTTGCGGCGGTGGAGGATGTCGCCCATCTGCCGCGCGTACGAGAGCACCGGCGACTGCGACGTCATCGGGTCCTGGAAGACCACCGTGACCTGCTCGCCGCGCACCGCGTTCATCGCCGGGTCGTCGGCCGCGAGGAGGTCCTTCCCGTCGAACACCACCTGGCCGCCGGTGACGACGGCGTTCTTCGCGAGCAGCCGCAGCACGGCCCAGATGACGGTGCTCTTGCCGGAGCCGCTCTCGCCGACGATGCCGACAACCTTTCCCCGGGGCGCCGCGAGGCTGACGTCGCGCAGCGCGTGCACCCGGCCGCCGGGGGTGCGGAAGTCCACGCTGAGGCCGCGGATGTCGAGCAGGGGGTCCACCGCTACCGGCCCTTCCGGAGCCGGGGGTCCAGCACGTCGCGCAGCGCCTCGGCGAAGAACGTGAACCCCAGGGTGGTCAGCACGAGCGGGACGCCCCCGGCGATGACCGGCCAGGGGGTCTGCCGGATGACCAGGTAGCCCTCGTTGAGCACCGTCCCCCAGCTGGCGGTCGGCGGCCTCACGCCCAGCCCGAGGAAGCTCAGCCCGGCCTCGATCGTCACGACGACCGGGACGTCCATCGCGGCGAGGATCAGCAGCGGCCCGACGACGTTCGGCATGACGTGGCCCAACAGGATGCGCGCCGTGCCGGCGCCGAGCGCGCGCTCGGCCATGATGAACTCGGTGTTCTTCAGCGCCAGCGTGCTGGTGCGCGCCAGCCGGGCGTAGCCCGGGATCGACGTGACGATCACGATCGCGAGCACGAGGCCGAGGCTCGGCCCAAGCAACGCCACCGCCGCCAGCGCGAGCACGATCGTCGGGAACGAGCGCACCGAGTCGAACAGCAGCAGGAGCAGCCCGTCGAGCCACCTCGGGCCGTAGCCCGCGAGCATCCCGAGGAGCAGCCCGATCACGAGCGACGCGCTGACGCCGACGGCGGCGACCTGGAGCGCCACCCGGCCGCCGTGGAGCACGCGGCTCCAGGTGTCGCGCCCCAGCTGGTCGGTCCCCGCCCAGTGCTCGGCCGACGGCCCCGACAGCCGGTTCGGGATGTCCATCGCCAGCGGGTCGTGGGTCGACAGCAGCGGCGCGAAGATCGCGCTCGCGAAGAACAGGGCGACCAGGACGAGGCCGAGCACGCCCAGCGGGTTGCGCAGGAACAGCCCAAGCCGCTCGCGCGCGACCCCGTGGGCCGGGCGCGCCCCGGCGCCGGCGGCCTCAGAGCGTCTCGCGGACACGCGGGTCCAGCCAGGCGACCACCAGGTCGGCGACCAGCGTCACCATGACGTACAGCCAGATGGTCACCAGGACCGCGCCCTGGACGACCGGGTAGTTGCGCGCCAGCACCATGTCGTAGACGACCTTGCCGATCCCGGGGCGCGAGAAGATGATCTCCGCGAACACGGTCCCGGAGAGCAGGCCGCCGAACCCGACGCCGACGAGCGTGATCGTCGGCAGGATCGCCACCCTAAGGGCGTAGCGGAAGACGACGACCCGCGGCGGGAGCCCGAAGGCGCGCGCCGCGCGGATGTGGTTCTCGCCCATGACCTCCAGCATGGTCGCGCGCACCATCCGCGCCAGGTAGCCGACCCAACCGAGGCCGACGGCGAGCGCCGGCAGCGCGAGGTGGTGCAGCTGGTCGGCGATGTCGCCCTCGTCGCCGGCGCCGAGCACCGGCATCCAGCCCAGCGTGACCGAGAACACCAGGATCAGCCAGATGGAGACGAGGAACGACGGCACCGCGATCGTCGCCACCGAGAGGACGCCGGTGACCCGGTCCAGCAGCGTGTTCGGGCGGATCGCCGACAGGCAGCCCAGCGGGATGCCGACCGCCGCCGCCCATCCGAGCGCGGCGACGGCAAGCGTCAGCGTCCACGGCAGCTGCTCGGCCATGATCTCGCTGACGTCGCGGTCGGAGAACACGTCGCGGCCGAGGTCGCCGCGCAGCACGCTGCCGAGGAAGATCAGGAACTGGTGGTGCAGCGGCTTGTCCAGGTGCATCCGCGCGGCGTAGGCCGCCTGCACCTCGGGCGTCGCCCGCGGGCCGAGCGCGATGCTCGCCGGGTCCCCGGGGATCGCGTGCAGCATCACGAACAGCCCGAGGATCGCCACCAGGGTGATGACGACCGACAGCGCCAGCCGCCTCAGCAGGTACGAGACCATCGCGCGCCCCGCCGGTCAGGTCGCGCCGGGCATGCGCGGGGCGCGCGGACGGGCGCGGCCCCGGGGGGTCGCCCGGCCCCTCAGGCCTCCGAGAAGTAGTTCATCATCATCTCGCCGGTGGGCGCGAACCGGGTGTCGATGGCGGCGCGGTGGACGAACACCTCCGGCTCGTGCGTCAGCCAGACGTAGGCGCCGGTGTCCTCCATGATCTCCTGCGCCCGGTGCCCCAGGCTCGCGCGCCGCGCCGGGTCCGTCTCGGCGACGATGTCCTCGAAGATCCGCTCGAACTCGTCGTCGCTCCAGCGCTCCCAGTTCCAGATGCCGACCTGCTCGCGCACGAACCACTGCAGCGGCTCGAACGGGTCCGGCCCGCTGCCGAAGCGCATCAGCCAGAGCTCCAGGTCCTTCCACGTGTCGCCCTTCGACTCCTGGCCCATCTCCCAGAACGGCCCCGAGTCGAGCGGGAGGATCTCCACCGAGATCCCGATCTCGGCCAGGTTCGCCTGGATGATCTGCGACGCGAGCACCCGCTCCTGGTTGTTCAGCGTGCGCAGGGTCAGGCTCAGGCCCGACACGCCCGCCGACTCCAGCAGCGCCCTCGCCTCCGCCGGGTCGTAAGAGTAGCCCGCGCTCGTGCGCCGGCCGACCAGCCCGGGGCAGATGACGCCGTAGGAGGGCTCGGCCGTCCCGGAGTAGGCGCCGTCGATGATCGCCTGCTGGTCGATCGCCCGCTGGATCGCCTTGCGCACGCGGATGTCGGACAGCTTGGGGTGCTCCGTGTTCATCCCGAGCCACATGTACTGCAGCGCCCCCGCCACCGTCAGCTTCCCGCCGGGGGGCGGCTCCTTCAGGTAGCGCGCGTACGCGTTCGCCGTGATCAGCGTGCAGTCGAGCTCGCCCGCCTCGAACGCGAGCGCCGCCGCCTCGTCCTCGGTGACGTAGATCCCCTCGATGGTGTCGTAGTAAGGCTGCGTCCCCTTCCACTCGGGGTTGCGGCCGAGCTTCATCCCCTGGCCCTGGCGGTGCTCCAGGATCACGTACGGCCCGCAGGTCGCCGGGACGTCCAGCGTGTACTTGCCGCCGGCCGCCTCGACCGCACGCTTGCAGTTGACGATCCCGGTGCCGGACGCCACCGTCGCGTTCATGAACGGCGCGAACGGCTTGCCCAGGACGATGGTGCCGCTGTGCGAGTCCTTGACGTCGACGCGGTCGAAGGCGGCGAAGTCGCCCTTCCACTCGCTCTCCGCCATCCGCGCATAGGTCCAGGCGACGTCCTCCGCGGTCACCTCGCCGTTGCCGCCGCTCCACTGCAGCCCCCGCTTGAGCTCGAAGTCGATGTGGGTGGCGTCGCGCACCTCGATGCGCTCGACGTGCGGCGACGGCACCCACCCGGTGTCCGGGCCGTAGTTCGCCAGCGTCGGCATGATGCACCAGTTGATGTCGTTCGCCGGGCTGCCGCCGACGTAGAACCCCGAGTCGAGGCTGTCAAGGTCGCGGTAGAAGCGCACCCGCAACGTGCGGTGGCCCGACGACCAGGAAAGGCCCGGGATCGCCCCGGCCGACGCCGCCGCGCCCGTGAAAACCATCGACTGCAGGAACCGCCTGCGCTGTGCCTTGAAGTGTCCCATGTCTCTTCCCCCGTTGGTGTGGTCCGACCCTCAATTGTATCCAAGTCGGCTCAGGCCAGGTCGCGTTCGACCTTGAGCCGCCACCGGTCGGTGTGCACGGTCTCTGTTCCGTGCCACGCCTCGAGTTCGGCATCGACGAGGAAGTGCGTGGCGGTGGCGGTCATGACCGTGCGGGTGGCGGACGAGACCTGCCAGTCGCCGCGGGTGAAACGCTCGGTCCACCTGAGCTCGGAGCGCGCGCTCAGCGGGTCGTCGGGGTGCACCGACTTCAGCTCCTCGTGGGTGGACGCGACGGTCCACCCATCGTGCCCGTTGTGGACGATCCTCCCCTCGTCCTCCCACAGCCGCTCGGTGACGACGCCGGTCGCCATGTCGGTGCGGTGCTCCCAGGCGTGGGCGGGGTCGGCGAGCGCCGTCTTGTCGAGCGGGGCGGCGCCCTGCGGCGGCGCGAACGGGGCGAGGTCCGCGTCGCGCGGGTCCGGCGGGCGCACCGGCAGCCGCAGGACGCCCTTCCCCGCGGTGACGGTGAGCGTCACCCGTTCGGGGGACGGCCAGGCGATCGGCCAGTACGCGCTGGAGACGGCGACGCGGATGCGGTTCCCGGCGCCGAACCTGTGGCCGATGGCGTTGAGCACCAGCCGGATGCGGGTCGGCTTGCCGGGCTCCAGCGGCTCGGGGAACTCGTGGCTGTCGCGGTGGGTCAGGTTGAGCAGCCCGAAGCTGACTCGGGTGGCGGCCCCGTCCGGCAGCACCTCGGACAGGCAGGCGGCGACCAGTGCGCACGGCCGGTCGGCGGCGAGCGTGAGCTCCAGCGCCGGCGTGCCGAGGCTGTCGAACGGCCCGTCGAGCGGCGGGGTGTCGAACACCAGCGAGCCGCCCGCCTCGGCGCGCTGGTCCCCCGGCAGGTCCGCGTTGACGCCGTGTGGGCACCACTGCCCGGCCATCATCCCGACGGTCTGCGGCGAGCAGACCCGCAGCGCCTCCGGGTTCCCTGCGACCTCGGAGAGTCCGCCGGCGTTGAGGTGCCAGCGCCGCTCGCCGATGCGCCGCGCCGGCCAGCCGTCCTCGGCGACCCATCGCCCGGGGCGCTCCCGGCAACGCGTGCGCGGCGGCGACGGGTCCTCGATCCAGCAGCGGAGCCGGGGCTCGTCCATGACGCCGGTGTCCCTGCCCTTGAGCCAGTGGTCCCACCAGCGCAGGCACTCCTGCAGGAAGCCGATGGCGGGACCCGGCTGCGCGAAGTGCGGGTACTTGTGCGCCCAGGGGCCGACGAGCCCCTTGCACGGGGAGCGCAGCCCGGCAAGCAGCCTGAACACGGCGTTGGTGTAGCCGTCGGCCCACCCGCCGACGGCGTAGACGGCCGCCTCGATGTCGGCGAAGTTCTCGCACACCGAGCCGTGCTTGTAGAACGCGTCGCGGCGCTGGTGGGCCAGCCAGTCCTTGAGCCAGAACCCGCTGCCCTTGAGCCGCTCCAGCCAGATCTCGCGCCAGCGGTCGCCGACCACCGCCGGGTCCGGCGGCGTGGTGTTGAGCGAGAACATGAAGCCGTTCCAGGCGGCGTTGTCGTTGAGCAGGCACCCCCCCATGTGGTGGATGTCGTCCGCGTAGCGGTCGTCGGTGGAGCAGATCGAGACCACCGCCTTGAGCGCGGGCGGGCGCCGCGCCGCGACCTGCAGGCCGTTGAAGCCGCCCCACGAGATTCCGATCATCCCGACCTGGCCGCTGCACCACGGCTGCGACGCGATCCAGGCGATGACCTCCAGCGCATCGTCCTGCTCCTGCCTGAGGTACTCGCCGAGCATGACGCCGTCGGAGTCGCCGCAGCCGCGCATGTCCACGCGCACGCAGGCGTAGCCGTGCCCGGCAAGGTACGGGTGGGTCAGGCAGTCGCGCTCGGCCGTCCCGTCGCGGCGGCGGTAGGGCAGGTACTCAAGTATCGCCGGCACCGGGCGCGCCTCCGCGTCCTCGGGCAGCCAGATGCGCGCGGCGAGGCGGACCCCGTCGGCAAGCCCGATGAACACCGGGTCGACAACCCGGACCTTGTGCGGAAACTCGGTGACGGTCTCCATCAAGTCTCACTCCTCCCGTTGCGCCGGGCGACCCCGCGCCCACGGGGGATTATATGCCCGCGGCCGGGGAAGGTTTGGCAGCCGGGGACCATTTGGTGCGCGACCCGCCTTGGCGGGACATCAGCCAAGCAGGCCCGACACCGGCCTCAGCAGGAACTCCTCAACCGGCATGCCGGCACCCCCGACCATCAGCCGACGGATGCCCTTGTGCTCCTTCGCGAAGGCGTCAAGGCCCGGCGGTGCGCCGCGTTCCCGGCCACTCTTGACCTCGATCCCGAGCACCCGGTCGCCGGCACGCACGACAAAGTCGACCTCGCGGTTGCCCTTCCTCCAGTAGGACACCTCGCAGACCCCGCACGCCTGGGCGTTGACAAGGTGCGCGCCGACCGCCGATTCGGTGAGCCGCCCCCAGAAGGAGCGGTCGGCGCGCGCCGACTCAAGCGTGTGACCCGACTTGGCGGACATCAGCGCCGTGTTGAAGACCTGCAGCTTGGGGATGTCGCCGCGCATCCCAAGCTCGTCCCCGGAATACTTGGGCAACCCGGTCACCAGGCCGGCATCGGCGAGAATCGCCAGGTAGCCGACCAGCGCGGTGGTGTTGCCCCTGTCCTGAAGCGCGCCCAACATCTTGGTGTGGGAGATGATCTGGGACGAGCGCTGACATCCCAACATCAGCAGCCTGCGCATCAGGGCCGGCTTGGCCACCCGGTGGAAGGGCATGATGTCCCGCGACAGCACCGAGTCGATGAGGGACCCGTTCACGTGCTCCCTCCAGCGCTCCAGGTCCTTGGCGAACGCCCCCGTCGCGGGATAACCCCCGTGGAAGACATACTCGTCCGCGCTCCAGCCGAAGACCTCGCGCATCTCCGCAAACCCCCAATGGGGGAGGTGGATGATCTCGAACCGCCCGGCAAGGTCCGCCAACCCTTTCCGGATGACAAGCGGCGACGACCCCAGAAGCACGACCTTGAGAGGCAACCCGGTCCATGTGTCCTCGTCCCACAGCCGCTTGACCGCCCTCTCCCATCCCCGTATCACATGGACCTCGTCAATGGACAGCACGGCTCCGGCGGGGCCGGCCGCCGAGGCGAGCTCCCGGGCACGCTCCCACTGCGTCTCCAGCCAGGTGGTGGTCTCAAGGTCGTCAATGTCGGCGACCACTGCGTGGCTCGGCAGGCCCAGCCCAGCCAGCACCTGCCGGACCAGCGTCGACTTGCCCACCTGCCGCGAACCGAGAACGACCTGGATGAAGCGCCGGGACTCCCGAAGCCGCTCGGCCAGCTTCCGCGTCTGGGATCGGGCGAATGTTGTCTTGTCAGCCATTTCCCCTGATTTTAGCACGACTTTGTCGTGAAATCACGGGAAACTCATCGTGGTTTCACGCGCATCTCATCGTGATTTCACCACGGTTCTGTCGTGAAACC
>CAZZIL010000194.1:0-1781 GCA_964654265.1 uncultured Gammaproteobacteria bacterium
TCGGTCCTCGTTTCACGACATCCCCGCTGTTGCGCGCCGCATCTCGATGCCCATCCCCGTCGGTCCGCACACCGAACATCATGCCCGGGAGCGAAGGAGGGGCGCATGGCCAGCATCGCGACCGTCTGCCCCCGCCACCCGTTCCAGCGCGGTTGCACTCGCCAGCCCCGCAAGTGACGGCAACAGTGCCACCCGGCCATTATCAAGCAAGAAATTCAGATGTCAATCCCAGTGCCGCAACACGGTGAGATTCACGGTGTGAGATTCACGGTGTGAGACTCACGGTTGAGACTCACGGTTGAGACTCACGGTGAGACTCGTCGGTGTGACTCGTCGGTGTGGCGGACCTTTGTCCGGACCCTCTGCCCAGACTCTCGGGGAGCACCCGGCGAAGACGGAGAGGGATACGGCATCGGACGATGCTGGGAAGACCTGGGACATCTCTCGCCGGGTCGGGATCGATCCGCTGTCCGGCGAGGATCCGCATCCTGGTGATCAACCCTCCGTGACAGGGACGCCGTGCCGGGCGCAGGGAACAGGTGCGCCGGGACGCCCGGGCCTTCGGGGGGCGCATCGGAGAGGGACGGGCACAGAACCGGGGATGCGGGACCGGAAGACGGAATGCGTCCCGCGTCAGAGGCCCATGCCCCGCTGGAAGCGGGCTCCGTGCGCCTGCTCCCCCCGGGGGTGCCGACAAGTCCGCCTGGATGGCTTTCGGCCATCTCTGGGGGAGGATAACCCAGCCGACGGGCGTTCCGGCCCGTATGCGCTCACAGGAACGTCAGGGCGCGAGGATTCCCCCGCCGTCCGCCGGCTTCGGGAGACAGGCCCCGGCGTTCCGCCCCGGGCCATTCTGGGCCGTCGGGGGGACGGCGCCGCCTTCCTGCGCTTCTGCCGCTCCGATGCCTGCTGGTTCCGGGGCGTTCCCCTCGTCGGTTCCTCGGGCGGGCGTTGCGGGGCGGCGGGCTGCGCTGAGCGGGCTGCGCTGAGCGTCGAGGCCGGGCGGGGCTGAAACCGCGCCTTCGACCCGCACCGGTCATCCGGCCGGTCATCCGGCCAGGCACCGGTCATCCGGCCAGCATGACGACGGCGCACGTCGCGGGACGGGAAGCGACAGGCCGACGCGGTTCAGGAGGGGGATCGTCCGGGCTCCACCGCCAGATCGCCCGCCGGAAGCGGCACCGTTCCGCCGTCCCCGGGCGCCGGGGCCGGGCGGATCTCTCCCTCCGGCCCTGATGGATGACCTGGCACCGGTTCCGGGAAGCTGGGCCGCATCGTCCCCGCCGCAGGGCACCGTCCCCGCCTTGGCGCGTCCGTCCTGTCCAATCCAGCGGCGCGGCGGCGGCCGGTTCCCCGTGGGCCGTCTCCGGTCCATACCGGCACATGGGGCTTTCATGCGGACGGGGAGCCGCGACGGGAGCGGCGTCCTGCGTCCTTTCGGCCCGTCCCGTCGCTGGAACGCCCCGCCCTTTCAGGTCTGACGAAGCGCCCCGAGCGGCGCCTAGACGACGAACGGCCGGTCCCAAGCGGCGGTTCAGGCCTATGGACGCCCGCTCCCGCAGCCGGGCGACGGCCCCGGGCCTCGTCCGCCCTCGCCTCGTGGACAGCCGTGTTCCTGCGATGGACGGCCCCGCCGAGGCATCAGGCTCTTCCCGGGCCTCGCGGCGCGACCCGGCGCACCACCCGCCAAGGGGACGGGACAGGCCCGCCGCACTCCGGGATCCGCCCCCCCCCGTCGCTCTCCCGCCGATCAGACCGGTGGCGGTTCCCGCCTCCCCGAC
>CAZZIL010000195.1:0-1872 GCA_964654265.1 uncultured Gammaproteobacteria bacterium
GTGCAAGTGGCCAATGATGCCTATCAGGAAGATAACCTCCTCTGCGAGTCTGTCCATCTTCTGCGGCAGGTCGTCAAGAGCAGTTCGCGGCAGTGTCGCGGCGCGCACTCTCACGAGCTCGGCGACGGCCCGGGTGTGCTCCGAGACGCCCGGATCAGCCTTGCCGTATTTCAGTGCGTCCATTGCGGTCTCCGCGCATGTCGTGGCCGCCATTATGCCTGGTGCCGCATGTGGAGTCAACCCCGCGCGGTCTGACCGCAAGGCAAGCCGCCGAAGGGGGGCGACAGGATCTGGCGTTGCCAAGCTTGCGGACGACGAGGACGGTGTCGGTCACGGCGGGAGCGGAGCCGTCATGCGCCGGGTGCGACGCATGATCAGCCGACAGCGGGCATCTGAGTGCAGGCGGCGGACCGGTGCGGGCACTCCAGTGGGGAGCAGTCTCTGGGGCCGACGGACGGGCGAGGTGGGTGGGGACAGGCAAGCCCTACGAGTCGCCCCACAGGGTGGCAAGGTACTTGTTCATCTCGCGGTTTACCGACACGCCGTTGCACTTGACATAGGCGAGCCGCCGACCGGCGTGGTCGTAGCCCAAGAGGTCGACGAGCACCCTCCTGTCCGCCATCAGCTGGATGAGATGCGCCCGCACCTCCCGGCCGAGGTAGTTCTGGACTTCTGGTGCGTCAACGCCCTCCAGTCGGATGGGTGACCGGGTGGCCTTCGTCTCGAACGTGTTGCCATCGATGACCCACTGGACTATCTCTGTGCTCTCCACGGTATTCTCCTGAGCTTGAGTCGTTGCCAGTGTACCACCACCCATCAGCCCCTGTCAAACCCTTTGGGAGCGGCGGTTCGCGCTGGGAGGGTGCCCGCGCCGCATCCGTCGGCTGGGGTTGGCATCTGCGTGGGTCACCCTCGTTGCCGCGGGGACCTGCCGGGGATGTGGCCGCGATGCCCTGCCCGCCGATGTCGCCCCCCACCGGGCAGACAGGTCGAGAGCGTGCGGACTCGTGCCGGACCGGCCGGTTCTTTCGCCGCGCATGCCGCTCGCCTGCCGGCACGGGTGACGCTGGCAACGGGCGTGGTCGCGCGGGTCGACATGGTCATCCCGCGGCAGGCCGGGGCAAGAGACCGCAATGGCGCCACCGCCGAGCGCCTTCCGGCGGCGGCGTGGCGAAGGATCGACGTGGCCTGTCGCCAGCTTGGTTGTCCCTGGCGTCACGACTGGCACCCGGAGCCCGGGGAAGGGCGCCATCCGTCAGGTGAGTGACCACCGGTCCTTGCGGGGGCGTCTCCCCGCGCAGGTCTTCGCCACCGGCCGTCGGTCGATAGATTCCGGCGACTGGCCGGTTGGCTGAGGTTGGGTGCCCGGCCAACCGGGTGCGTTCAGCGCGGAGGCCCCCGGTTGTCGCAACGGTTGCCGAGCCGGGCGAGTGGCACGTTGCGGGCGACAGACAGACCCGGGCATCGCGGTGCCGTGCGTCCTCACGGGTGTCGCGCCCACCGTGCCCGGCGGCACGCGACAGCGAGCCCGGCGCGCGCCGTGCGGTCTGACCGCGAGGAGGATCGCCGCCGATCCCGGTGGCGGGAGACACCGGCCCGGCAGGTGGCGTCGGCGGCGACCGACGTGGATGTTGCCGAAGGAGCCGGGGATGCCCTCCCACCCGGCGAGGAGGTCCGACGACACCCGGTCGTCCCAATCGAACGCGTCGGTCGCGGTCGGTTGGCGCGAGGACGGCACGCGCGATCGGGGGGAGGCGATCCGCGCACGCGATGATCGGCGTCGGCCCCGCCGTGCGGGGCCGCGCGTTGCCCCCGCGGACAGACCGCCTCCTCTCGCGCCAACACCCGACGACACCGGCTTGGCACGCCTCC
>CAZZIL010000196.1:0-1946 GCA_964654265.1 uncultured Gammaproteobacteria bacterium
GCCCGACACCCCGATGACACCCGCCCCGGAACCGCCGATGGCGGAAGACCCACCCGACACGGAGGAGCCGACCGCCGAGGAGGAGCCGTCCCTCGCGGAGACGTTCGCGCCGTACGTTGTCACGGCCCAGGAGAGGGCCTCCCGGACGGAGTACGAGAGCGACGACCAGTACACCGTCTCCTACAACATCATCAGTGGCACTCTCCGGATACCTGCGACCGACCGCCACCTGGACATCGTCAATGCCGCGAGCGCCTACGCGCGCGGCGCGACGGGGGCGGGCCAGACCGTGCTGGTGGTCGACACCGGCATCCGCGAGACCCACCGCGAGTTCGCCGACGGCCGGGTGACCGTCGGCGTGACCTTCCAGGACCTTGAGGAGCCGTACGTCCCGACCGACGAGCAGAAGGGGCACGGGACCGCCGTCGCCGGCATCATCGCCGCGCGGCGCGCGCCCATTGGCGGCGGCGAGCTCAACATGCACGGGGTCGCCTTCGACGCCCACGTCTACTTCGCGCCGATCCGCCTGGGGATGTCCGACGGCGTCTACCGGCCGTTCGACCTGGACGCCGTCACGGAGGAGGACGACATGGGCAGGGCCGCCTTCTACGGCCGGTTCCTGGAGCTCGCCGAGGAGGGCGGGGCGGACATCATCAACCAGAGCTTCGGCATCTCGGGCGTGATCTCCCAGTACGACCTCAGCCTGGTGCGGCAGAAGTTCATGCACACCGCCGCGGCGCTGGCCCAGGGCGACACCCCGGACGAGGAGAAGAAGATCATCGTCTGGGCGGCCGGGAACCAGCGGGCCAACACCCTCGAGGACGGGACGACCCCCGCCCCCTACGACTCCCCGGACCTCGACTCGGGACTGCCGGCGGCGTTCCCCGAGCTCAGAAGCCACGTGATCGCCGTCGTCGCGCTGGACCAGGACGGCGAGATCAACGAGACCTACACCAACCAGTGCGGGATCGCCCGCGACTACTGCATCGCCGCGCCGGGGACCCAACTCCTGCACCCCTCCAGCGCGGGGGATGGCTTCTACGGCGTGAACTCCGGAACATCGTTCGCCGCCCCGGTCGTCGCTGGCGCGCTCGCGGTCATGCGCCAGCATTTCCGGAACCAGCTGGGCAACACCGAGCTGGTCACCCGGCTGTTCGCGTCCGCGAACAAGAGCGGGGTCTACGCCGATGCCGCCGTCTACGGACAAGGCGTCGTGGACCTCGACCGGGCGACCATCCCCCTCGGGGAGATGTCCGTCGGGACCGGCCCGGAGGTCGGCGGGGCCTCCCTGCCGCTTGCGGGGTCCGCGTTGCGCCCGCTTGGCCGGGCGGCCGGCGACGCGCTCGCCCGGTCGCTGGCCGGCCGGGAGTTCGCCGCCTTCGACGGGCTGGGCGCCCCCTTCTTCTTCGATGCCGGCTCGTGGCTGGACGACGGGATCCCGGCCGACGCGGCGCATCCGAGCCTGCCGCCGTTGGGCGGGGAGCGCGCGCCGCACCAGTTCCCGGTCGCGGGTGGCGAGCTCTCCCTCGACTTCCCCGCGCGCAACGGGGCGGACAGCGACCGGATCGGCCAGGCCGTCTACCGCTTGGCCGGGGACGGGGGCGGCGAGCTGTTCCTCACCGCGCACGGCCAGCCGGGACGCCTGTTCGGCCCGTACCGGGACGACACGGAACTCGCCGCCGAATTCGAGCGGCAGCCGTTCCATTCCGCGCCCCACCTGCAGTTCCTGGGCGATGGCGTCGGGGTCGGCGGACTGCTCCCGCTCGACGCGGACTCAAGCCTGGCGTTCGGCGCGTTCCGGGGATCGACCCGCCTCGCCGGGTGGGGCGAGGCCGCCGGCGAGGACAACATCGGCGCGTTGCTGGAGCTCTCCGCCCTCGGCGACTCGCTGTCGTTCCAGGCGGGCGTGCTCGACGAGGCGGCAGGGTTTGCGGGCATCTCGCCGC
>CAZZIL010000197.1:0-6958 GCA_964654265.1 uncultured Gammaproteobacteria bacterium
GCACCCGGCTCGCCGACCGGGTCTGACGGTTTCCCGCGGCCAGTGCCGATCGGGTTCCAGCCCCGAGGAGCAGGGTGCGAGGAGTGCGCCGGCGAGAGGAGACCAAAGGGAGAGCGGCCGGGATCCTCCCCTGGGCGAACAAGGCCCGACGCGTGGACGGCCTACTCCTCCTTCGGAACCTCGTACTCGATGACCGTCTCCTCGCCCATCTGCACCCGGATCGTTGCGGGGTAGTCGAAGGCGGCCCCGGTGCCCGCGTCAACCGCGGCGCCGATGACTCCCTTGGGAGATGCCCGACCCGTCGGGTTATTGCGCGTAGTTCTTTCGTGCGGGCTGCGAGTTGTGTGGGTGACCTGCTCCCGGTGGTTACGAGGCGAGGGCGCACAGTCGGCTTCTGCTCTGGCCCATCAGTGCCGCAGGGGTCTTGCGGGGATAAGTGTCTGCCAGGTCAACTGACCCGCGTTATCCCGGCTAGTCTGCCTGCCCCATCATAAGCTACTGTATTTTAACAGTTGTTCGTCCCCTTCCACACAACTCGCAATATGAGCCATTCCTTAACCCGGGCACCTATCGGAGACACTACCTTCCTGTCGACCAGTACTTTGAGGTCGTGTACTCGGAGAGGCGGGCATTTGAATAGAATGCTCCAATCAGCTGTGCGTGTCCTTGACAATCTCGACCAGCGGACCCAAGACATCCTGACCGCCATTCCCGCCGACCTCCGGGGTTGCGCTCCCGGGACCCGTTGTCCGGACCGACGCGTGGAACGCCCTCGTGCTTCATCATCAGGAGGGTTTGTCTCGGCTTCGCGTGTTGTTGGTGAACTGGACCGGAAACCATGTCGGAGAGGCTGGTCCGGACATCAAACGATCGCAGGTTTATTCGAGGGGTTCGGGTTGATGTCTCTGTTCTTTTTTGCGATGTTCCTCGGCGATCTCCTCCAAATGTAGGGCAGCCGCCTTTGCCCATCTGTGCGTTGCCGAGTCCGAGTGGCGCGCAAATCGTTGGAGGGCCGCGAGCCGCCTCGAAATGGCCGTGTCGCGGTCGCTGTGCCGCGGCACCACAGATAACGATTGTGCAAACGCCAGTGCGATTGGCACCGGCTCCTTGGCAATTTCGATTGTTGCGAGTGCCGTTCCGGTCAGGTGCAACTCCTCGCCGTCTCCGCGTGTGTTGACTGGCCACAGAACACGCGCAATCTGGCACAGACGGCTTTCGCGGTCTCCGCGATCCGCCCAGGATAACAACTCTTCCACGCCAACGAGACCGAAGACACTGCTTTCCCTTTCCTGCCACGATCTCAGGAAATCATCGACAACATTTGCGTTCTCCGGTTCCGCAAACAACATGTCCAGCGCCGCGTGTGGCGCCCTTTTCGCCAATCGGCCGATCACACCAAACATTCCTTCCGCTCTGCTGTTGCGGCTGAACATCGGGAGCTTCAGAATCAACTCTCGTAACACTAGATGGAGATCGGACTGTGACACGTGCTGCCCTGAACAGGCGTCAATCACGGAACACAGGTCCTTGACGGGATGCATCGGCAGGTCCCACTCGTTCGAGCACTTCTGAATCACTTGTGTGGCGACCGTTAGTCCGATATCGGCAATGGCTGGCCCCACCGGAAGCTTCGAAGGAATCCTGAAACGGGCCGCCAAGCCTCTTGTGACGCTCTCGGCGCCGCCCAATTTCGAGGCGACCAAGCGCAACAGGCGCACAAGTGTCACCTCAGAAAGATTGAGAAAGGACTCCTGCCATGCGATGCCCGCGAAACTCTCGGTGTCGATTGCTTGGTCATCCAGGCATCTTTCCAGCCTGCCGACCGCGCGCGCATCTAGCTCGACTCGCTCCTGAAGTGCCGCAAACCTTTTCCGAAGGCCCGGATGCTCGGAGGCCTTGTCCAGAATTCGCTGGGCCAGATCACTGTCACGACTCCCTGCCTCGTCAATGATCGCGATGAAAATGCCGAGAGGTCTGGGGATTTCGTCGCCCGCCTTGTCCGACTCGGCAAGCAACCCATCCCATACCAATTCCAGGTCGGCGCGCTCTCGGATGGCCCCACGCGCGAAGAAGTAGGCGTGCTCGTTCCCGTCACCTAGCATGCCGGAGAAAAACTGCCGCAGGCTGGTCGACTCCATCCTTGCCGCACACTTCCCGAGTCTTGTCGCAAGTCTTGCGCTTGCGCTCAGACTTTCCCTAGACATGTCCGGAAGGAGGATTTCCGGGTCGTCACGTCCTGGGAGGGTTTCATTGGACAGACTTCGGATACGTGCGCGAACCCGGTCGACAGGGTTGCGAGGTCTCAAGGTCCGCGCAATCTGGGTCAGGGATCTGTGCTCCCCTGCCCGGGATTCTATCTGCCCACCGGCGAACCGGAGCGATCGCGTTTCCAATACCGCCGCCCAACCGGAACCCCCAGAGCCTGTTTTCCCCAGAATCTCCGACACTTTGGCCAAGGGTTGTCGAAGCTCCGGTATTTCCCAGAGATCGGAAAATGCGGCGGCAAGCGCGTGCTCCACTAGGTGGCGGGCGTTTTCCGCGAGATCGGGAATGGATTCAGAGATTAATTCTAGGAGTCCCGTGCACCATTCGGCCTTTCCCATGCCGCTTTCCGGAAGGGCATCCCGGTCATGGGATCGCGCGCCGTATTCCTTGAAACCGTTGAATGGAGATTTCAAATTGAAGGCCTTCAGAAGCATGGCGTGCCCGTCAACCTGGTGGGCTTGACTGTCGCTTTGCAGGTATCTGCGGACGATATCGAAGCGGCCTCCGGTTCCTGGGCGCACCCACCGGAGATGGTAGGAGAACAGCCTGAACGCCTTTGTTTGGAGAAGCCAAGGGAACGGACACCTGTAACGCCTCCTTGCAACGAGTGCCAAGGCGTCGATGCATCGGTCAAACATGTCCTCCTCACATGCGATCACTGTCAGCGCGTCCATCATGTGGGAAACGACCCGATGGTCTGATTCCATGGCGCGGTCCACATTCTGTGCCACTGCGGCCCACGCCTCGATTTTTCTCAGGACAGGACCGGGCGCTATCGCCGCCGCATAGCAGATAACCACCGCGGTTCCCCCGTCAAGATTCGTCAGGTCCGAGAGCGGACCGTCGCTGGACAACCAGGACTCGGCAATCTCCACTGCCCGGTCGCTGTCGTGCAGGTAACTGATGCGATGCGCGAATGACAGGAACAGACGTGGTAAGACTGTGGGGCGAAATGCGGCTGCCATGGCTTCCGGCAGCATGCGTCTTAGGGCGTCACTTGCGAACCTGTTTGCGATCACCAGCGGCAAAACAGCCCACCATTGTCCCTGGTCCTCGATCAGCTGTCTTTCCCGCAAGCGTTGCCCGTTGTAATGGATTTGGCGGACACTGCGATCGATCAGGCCCCCGAGCACCGAAAGTTCGGAGACATTCCCGCTCGTCTCGGTGGTGAACCAATAGGCAAGCGATAGTGCCTCTGCACTCCTGATCAACTCGTCATCCGACCCGGCAAGTCTTTTGAGCATGGCATCGTCGGAGAGTGTCGCGATGTTCTCGCCGCTCTCGAAACTTCTCGCCGAGAGAATGGCGGCCCATGCGTTCCCCGATGCGAACCTCGCAATTCGCTCGGCGTTCCTGTCGCCGATGCCGGGAAACCGCAGGGTCAGCAGTTTGACGGTCGCCTGCGTGTCTTGTGCCCGAATCTGCACGACATGGGTGTGCCCGGAACTGTCATGGCCGATGTCGTCATCCACCGTGATTAGGCGCACGCGGCGGCAATCCGGGGATCCAACCCGACGCGCCAGAGTGTCGTGCAGGTCGGGTGGACAGTTGTCGACCACGAGAAATGTCTCCTTGGCATCGATGATCAGATGTTCGAGCAGTGCAATGGGGTGTGGTTGCAACTGGGTTCTCCAGTCCCCATAAATGACCTTGGTGTGGCCAAGCACATCCGTTTCGGGATGGCACTCAAACAGGGCTTGGACAACCCGCGTCTTCCCAATGCCGGACTGTCCCAGTATCCTGATGGACTTCAGCGGACCTTGCGCAAGCGCCCGTAGCTGAACGATGCCGTCTGTAATATCGAGGGTTTGGCCACCGCGCGGGTTGATGGATATTCGGACACCCGGGTCGGTGACCAGGGTGTCTTCGGTGTTGCTCCCGTTGATTGACCAGCTTTCGTGTGGTTTCCAGCCGTGCTGTTCGATCCCCAGCTTCCTTCTGAGCCAAAGCCTTACAGGACGGTGACCGTTCGCCCAGTTGAGAAGGTCGCTCAGGCCCAGGAATCTGACGGTGCCCGGGTCGGCGGTTATTTCGGAGATCTCTTGAAGCATGGCCTCTTGGAGAGGATCTATTCCAATCGGGGCCGGGTCGGCACCAAGGCTCACAATCATGTAGCAACCCTGTTCGCGGACAACGCACTGAATCGATTCTCGCAATCTTCCCTTCGGTGCCATTTCTTCCTTTATGTCTGATTTTCCCATTTTTTGCTTCTTGACCTGGACCCTCGTCCACTGGCGCGGAATGAAATCACCAATGTGGTCACTGCTGCCGGCCCTCACCTCGACATCCACGCCATCGTCAGGCGCGTTGATGTCGCTTCCGTAGCGGACCACCTGGCGAGAACCGCCCCTGCTTTCGATCTCGGCCATGCACAAGCGCGCAACCCAGTCCTGAAGCAATTTGGGGGCAATGTCCCGGACGTGTCTCTCTTCAAGGTCGAACATCTTTATGCCGCGGAGTGAATCCTTGCGGTAGACCGCGTCAACGGCGTGTCACAAGAATGTCGGTGCGGGAGAAGGGGGGCCACGACCAACTCTGGGGCTGGCCAAGGCTGTGGTGTCGGCCGGGCGAGCGCCCCCGGGTTGCCTTGGCACACATCGCTGATTCCACCCGTTTGGTGGGCAAGGCCGCCCTTTGCACCAGCATCTGCCCGGGAAACGGTCAGCACAGCGGAGACCCATCTGACTGCTTCGCGACAGGGAACCGGGTGTCCCCCCGGACAGGGTGCCGAGGCGACTCCCGTCGGGAAGCGCCGCAGGACAGCCGGGATGGGCAGAGGAGCATCTGTTGGTGTCCGCGTGCATCGGGCACTCGGCACTCTCACGGAGACCAGTAGTTGCCCCGGTGCAAGCTGGGCGACTTTGTGGCGTACCCATGCTTGGCAAGGTACTCGTTCATCGCTTGGTTCACCGACCGGCCATCGCACTTGACCCAAGCAAGCCGTCGACCGTATCGGTCGTAATCCACGAAGTCAACCTGCACGGCCCTGCTTGCCATCAGCTCGGCCAGATGCCTCCGCGCCTCCCTGCCCAAGTAGTCGTGGACCCCCGGTGCGTGAACGTCCAGCAACCGGACAGGCCCTTCCATGCTTGCCGTCTCAAACGTGTCGCCCGCAACGACTCGCTTGACCAGCTCGGTGCTCTCCATGCCAGCCTCCTCTGTCAGGGAAAACGTTGGCGACCAGTATACAGGAGCCACCACCTTCTTGTCAAGTGCTCGCGGTCCCTCCGGGGTTGGTTGGTCTCGACTGTTGGTGGACCAGCAGCTTTGGCAGGAGTGCGCCCGCTTGGGGGTAAGCGGGTTCGGGCATTCCCTGCCCACTTCGCGGCACACCCGCCGGCCGTTGCGGACGAGACCCTCAACGTTGGCGTGTGGCCGCATGACGACTAGAGCACGGAAGGTGGTAGGCGATCACCCTTCCTGCGCGGTCTACCGAACCCACGCCCGACTTTTTTGTCACACCCCCCAATCCGACACCCCTCCCTGCCGGTTTGGCGGTTCGGGCCGAGGGGCGTGCGTGTGCCGCAGTGCATGCGCGTATGCGAGGCGCTGTGCGCCGGCGCGTTGTAGCGGCGTCAGTCGGCGCGGCGCGCTGTGCGCGTGCTGGTGGCGCCTGGGGCGGCGCGCCTGCCGCCGGCTGGCGGGAGTCCTCAGAGAGAGGCGGTTGTCGTCGTCGGCGTCGACTGGCGCGAGGGCTTGGTGCGCGACGCGATGGCGCCAGCCGGCGCGCGGCGCACCGCGGCCGGCCAGCCGGCCGCCCGTTCGCGGGAGGGGATTGTCGGTCGGCCCGATGCCCCCGCGACTGGTCGCGACCGAACGCCGTCGTGCTGGCCGCCCCTGACCCGGCGCGTCCGAGTCACCTGCCTTGGGGGGTGTGCAGGGCTTTGTGTTTCCGGGGAGAATCCGCCAGCGCGAAGGAGAACACGTGACAGAGCAACCGACACCCGACCGGGCCGGGCACCGCCGGTCGCCGACGGAGTCGTTTCCGGTGGGGGCGACCTGGCCCGCGGACGGGGGGGTTGCCTTGGCAGCTGGCGGCGGCACGCGCCGGGCTGGCCGCCGACAAGGAGTCGGACACCGAGGAGCACGCGAGCTGTGCTGCGTCAACCAAGCGCCGGATGCGGCACCGGGCTGGACGGGCCATGATCGCGCCCCACAGTCAATCAGGGGACCGTCATGGCGCGGCACGGCAATCTGCGCAAGGAGGACGTGACGATGCCGCCGGGTCCGTCTCGGCGGCTGGCCGTTGCCGAGGTCCACGCGCGGACCGGCGTGGGCAAGCCGACGCTGGCAAAGCGGCAACGCGAGCTGTCAGAGGACGGCGGGGACGCTGTCGCGGATCCGTCGGCGCCGTCTCGGGCGCGACTGGTGACGCTGGTGGACAGCGCCGGCCAGCTGGTGCGTGAGGCGGAGGAGGCCTGCTGCCGCGAGCACGGGGTGTCGCGCGGGCAGATGGAGGAGGCGCGTGACATGCCCACCGGCGGCGGACGGGCGGGCGAGGCATCGCTGACGCCACGGGGGCGGGACGCCCCGACAAGCGGGCCCCCGGGGGAGGAAGAACCCGACCGATCGGCGCGAGGAGATGTTGCGCACCATCGCCGAGACGCAACACCGCGTCACCACGCCGGAGCGCGCGTGCACGCGGGCAGGGGTCAGCGTGCGCAACCACCGGGTGCCGGAAGGCCCTTGGCGG
>CAZZIL010000198.1:0-15799 GCA_964654265.1 uncultured Gammaproteobacteria bacterium
GCTTGACGAGACGGTCATCTCGGCTGACGAGGCGACAGCGGTCTTCGGGGGCGAGACTCGCGCGGCCGAGGCGGCCAAGCCGGCAGACCCCGAGAAGCTGCGGTTGCTCATCGAGTCGGCCCGGATCCGCCTTGCCTACACCCATGACGAGCAGTTCGCCGTGAGCCTCTCCGGCATCCGGACGCTCCCCCACCAGATAGAAGCGGTCTACCAAGCCATGCTGCCGCAGCCGCGTCTGCGGTTCCTGCTCGCCGACGACCCGGGTGCGGGCAAGACGATCATGGCGGGCCTGCTGGTCAAGGAGCTCAAGCTGCGCGAGGCGATCGAGCGGGTCCTCATCCTCTGTCCGGCCCCGCTCACCATCCAGTGGCAGGACGAGCTGTTGCGCTGGTTCGGCGAGCCGTTCGAGATGGTGTTCTCCGCCGTTGACCAGCACCAGCTGACCGACTCGTGGCAGAGGTCCGCGCAGGTCATCGCGTCGATCGACTACGCGAAGCAGGACAGCGTGAGGGAGAGGGTCTGGCGCCAGCGATGGGACCTGGTGATCGTTGACGAGGCGCACAAGTGCTCGGCCCGGACGGAGTCGGCCAGCCGCGGGCGAGAGCCGAGTGTCGTTCAGACCAAGCGGTACGAGCTGGTCTCGCGGATCGCCAGTCAGGTAGACCACATTGTGCTGCTGACGGCGACGCCGCACCACGGGGACGAGGACAAGTTCGCGCACTTCCTCCGGCTGATTGACCCCGACCTGTTCCCCGAGCCTCACCGGCTAGGGCGCAAGGCCGACGAGCTCCGGGGCGAGGTGTTCCGTCTCGGCGACAAGAGCCCGTGGTGCCTGAGACGCCTGAAGGAGGACCTGCGCGACCTCGAGGGCCGTCGGCTCTTCCCCGACCGTCACGCCAACACGGTGTCGTTCACGCTCAACGGCGACGAGTACGCGCTCTACAGGGCGGTCACGGACTACATCAACAAGTTCATCCCGCAGCAGACGGGACAGCGTCGGGCCTCGGCCGCGCTGACGCGGACAGTCTTCCAGCGTCGGCTGGCAAGCTCCACGGCGGCGATCCACGAGTCGCTGAAGCGACGCCTGGCGAAGCGGAAGGAGCTCTTCGACGAGCTTGAGGTGCTGTCTCCGGCCCAAAGAGCGAAGCGGCTGGCGATCCTCCAAGGGCAACTTGACGACGGCGAGCTCGACGATGACGACCTTGACGAGGCCTCGAACTCGCGCCTGATCGACGAGTACTCCGCGGTCCAGGAGCTTGACCGGCTGCGGGCGGAGATCGACGCCCTGACCGACCTTGCCGAGCAGGCCAGGCACGTGCGCGAGAACGCGACCGACTCCAAGCTGGCCACACTCCGGAGGTGCCTGAGCGGATCCGACCTGTCCGAGCTCAAGGACGGCCGGGGCAAGCTGATCATCTTCACCGAGCACCGCGACACCTTGCGCTACGTGCAGGAGCAGCTGAACGCCTGGGGCTACAGCACGTGCGTGATCCACGGCGGAATGAACCCACACGAGCGCAAGCGCGCCCAGGAGCAGTTCCGCACCTCCGCCCAGGTCTGCGTGGCGACAGAGGCGGCGGGGGAGGGGATCAACCTGCAGTTCTGCCACCTGATGATCAACTACGACATGCCGTGGAACCCGACCCGGCTTGAGCAGCGGATGGGGCGCATCCACCGCATCGGCCAGGAGCGGGACGTGCACGTCTTCAACTTCGTCGCAACGGAGTCGGAGGACGGGCAACCCATCGTCGAGGGAAGGATCCTTGAGCGGTTGCTCAGGAAGCTCGAACAAATGGCGGAGGCGCTGGAGGGGCGGGTCTTCGATGTCATCGGCGAGGTCCTCTCGCGGAACGACGTTAACCTGCCGGAGATACTCCGCGCGGCGGCCACCGATCCGCGCTGTCTCGACCAGTACATCGACCAGATCGACCGGATCGACCCCGAGAAACTGAAGGAGTACGAGAAGGCGACCGGCATCGCCCTGGCACGCAACCACGTGAACTTCTCAGGGTTCCAGAGCCGCAACCTGGAGAACGAGGAGCGGCGGCTGATGCCGAGGTACGTCGAGGACCAGTTTCTTGCCGGGGCGCGAGAAGTCGGGCTTCAGGTCGCGCCGCGTGCCGACGGCCTGTGGCGGATCGAGCATGTCCTGGCCGAGCTGCGGTCCGAGCGCGTGCGCGCCGTTCGCCGCCTCGGGAAGCCGGAGCCGAGCTACAGGAAGGTCACCTTCGACCGCCAGCACCTCGACCAAGCCGCTCACTCCGACGCCGTGCTGGTGGGCCCGGGGCACCCCCTGTACGCCGCTGTCGACGAGCAGCTCAACAAGAGGCTGGCCGGGTTGGTTGGATCGGTCGGGCACTATCTCGACCCGCTGGCACCGGAGCCGTATCGCCTGCACTTCTTTGAGATCAGCGTCCGGGGCAAGAACTCGCGCGGGGACGACGTCCCCGTGCACGGGGAGCTGGTGGCGGTGCGCGAGCAGGACGGGCAACACGAGGTTGTCTCGGCAGACCATCTGCTGAACCTGTCCGCTGCTCACCCCCCCCCCCCCATGCTCATTCTGTGGACACACGGGGGGCCTCTGACTACCTAAAGGGCACGCTTCAGCACGAACGCCGTGCCCAATGCCAGCAGAAACGCCAAGAGATCGCGCGCGTATGCCGCGACTACCTGGAGAAGTCCTTCAAGGCCCGGATCGACCAGGCACAGAAGAAGGCGATGTCGCTGGCGGCGAAGGCCGCCGAAAAGCCCGAGTACTCGCTCGCCGCCGCCGAGGCCCGAAGGCACGCCGAGGACCTGGAGAGGCTGAAGGATGAGCGAATCGCAGGGGTAAGGAAGCTCGGGACTGTCCGCACCGGCCCGGTCCGGCATCTCGCGTCCGCGGTGGTCCGCGCGGCCGGCATGGGCGCCGAGGGGCAGTTTGCCGCGCTTGCCGACGAGCCGGATCCCGCCATCAAGCGCAAGACCGAGCTCAAGGCGGAGGACATCGTGGTCGCGGACCTCGTGGCGGAGGGGTACCCCGAGGACCGCATCGAACGGGTCGGCGCCTCCAAGCCTGGCTTCGACATTCGCGCCCAGCGCGTCATCGACGAGAGAACGGGAGCGACCGAGGTCAGGCGCATCGAGGTGAAGGGGCGCAAGCGCGGGCAACCGATCCGCCTCACACCCAACGAGTGGATAAAGGCCCACCACTTGGCCAGCACCTACTGGCTGTACGTCGTGTGGGACCCGCTCGGGAACTCTCCCCAGCTTGACCGTGTTGAAAACCCCGCGGCGCGTCTTGACCACGCGAAACGGGAAGTCAGCGGGACGAGGTTCTTCGAGATCCCCGCCGCCGCGGTCGCCGAGGCGGCCCACGCGGCGAGTGGCGGGGGGAGGTGACTGTCATGAGCGACTCTGACCGCCGGGTGATCGAAGACTTCCTACCAGTTGGGGCCATTGGCACCGAGGCCACACGCCAACAGTCACGTGCCCGGGGGCACATCTCGGCCCTGCATCGGTGGTGGGCGAGGAGGCCGCTTGTTGCTTGTCGGGCAGCAGTGTACGGGGCGTTGGTCCCGATTCGGCGTTTTCGCTCCGAAGGCGCCGAGAAGCGTAAGCCCGACAGCAAGGCTAGGGAGGCGGCCGCAGAGTTTATCGAGAGACTATGCAAGCACCCCGAAAACCCGGCGGCCATCAACGAGGCACGCGCCCACATCCTAGAGGCCCACGCCGAGCGCCTGACTCGTGAGAGCCAAGCAGATAAAACGCCGGATCTGTCTGGGGAAACACCGCAACCCCGCGTTCTTGACATGTTTGCAGGTGGCGGCGGGATCCCTCTCGAGGCGCTAAGACTGGGTTGCGAAGCCCATGCGCTCGACCTTAATCCTGTGGCGCACATGGTTCAGCTGTGCACGCTTGTGTACCCCCAGAGGTATTGGAGTGCTGACCAAGGGACGATTGGTGCGACGGGGACGAAGCATGATGGATGTGCCACGTGGGGCGGGTTGGCGAATGAGGTGCGTTACTGGGGAAATGTGGTGCTGGAAAAGGCAAGGGCCGAGATCTCCGACGCTTATCCGGGCGTCACGGACCCGAGTGCGACAAAGGCTCCGAAGCAAAAGACACTGGGCGGCATAGACGGACCCAGTGGCGTGCCCAATGATAGACTCATCCCACTAGCGTATCGGTGGACGAGGACAGTTCGGTGCAAGAACAGCGCGTGTGGCGCATCCGTCCCACTGCTAAGAAACCTCTGGCTATGCACAATGGACCGCCAGTACGTGGCGCTGAAGCCCGTCCTGTCCAGAAAAGACCTAAAGATTCGGTACAAGGTGGTGGAAGCGAAAACGGCGAGCGAGCTGGACTTCGACCCAAACACAGGGTCGATTGGCGGGAATGCGACCTGCTCGTTTTGTGGCACAGTGGCCGACATCAAGTACGTCAAGTCGGAGGGGTGCGCGGGCAGGATGGGGCGCCAGATGATCGGGATTGTGTGCTCACATCCGAACACCTCGGGGAGAAGATATTTTTCTGCAGATGATTTTCCGGAGCAAATGCCCGACGAAGTAGAGATCGTTCGGCGAATCGGTGATCTGTCTGAGAAGTGCGGAATCACCGCACCCACAGAACCATTACCCCCCAAGGGCGCAATCGGGTTCGGGCCACAATCGTACGGAATGACGAAGTGGAGAGATATATTCACCCCGCGCCAACTGCTTTGTCTGCTGACTTTCGTCTCAAAGCTGAAAGAGGCGGAGACGGAGATGAGGAGTGTCTATTCCGACCCCGAGCAGGTGAAGGCAGTCATGACATACCTTGCCGCGGTTGTCGATCGCTTGGCCGATTTCAATTCAAGCCTGTGTGTTTTCAGACACAAAAAGGGTGGCAGAGTGCTCAACACGTTTGGGCGCCCGGCCTTGCCGATGGTCTGGGATTTTTCCGAAGCCAACCCATTCTATCCGAAGTGCGCAAGCTGGATTTCGGGATTGACGCATGTCACCGATGGTTTAAAAAACGCGGAATTCAGCAACACCGGGTTGGTTCAGAGGGGTTCTGCGACAGACCTGCCCTGGCCTAGCGAGTTCTTTGACGCCATCATCACCGATCCTCCGTACTATGACAATGTTCCCTACGCGGACATTTCGGATTTCTTCTATGTTTGGCTCAAGCGGACCGTTGGGCATCTTTACCCCGAACATTTCGCGGCGGAACTGACACCGAAAAAGAGTGAGGTAGTGGCCGACCACAACCGGCATGGTGGCGATCGCGAGAAAGCCAGTCATGCCTACGAGAGAATGATGTCCCAGACGTTTTCCGAGGCCAATCGCACACTAAAGCCCGGTGCGCCCCTAGTCGTAGTCTATGCGCACAAAACCACTCGCGGATGGGCAACGCTCTTGGATGCCTTGCGTAATTCCGGATTCATGGTGACGGAGGCGTGGCCGCTGGACACGGAGAGTCCCGGAAGGATTCGAGCAAAGAATTCGTCCGCGCTGGCATCGAGCATTTTCCTGATTGCCCGCAAACGTAAGAGCGATGCGCCCGGTTCCTATGAGCAAGAGGTTCGACCTGAGCTTACCCGGATCGTTACTGAGCGAGTGGACGCGCTCTGGCGTATGGGAATATCCGGTGCCGACTTGATGATTGCGGCCGTCGGTGCGGGGCTGCGCGCTTTCTCACGCTTCGGGCGCGTCGAATATGACAACGGTGAGAGCGTTCCCGCCGAGGAGTTCCTGACAGAAGTCGAGGGAGTCGTGCTTGAGACACTGCTAGGAAAGATATTTGGAATGACCGGCAGCGGTGTCGCCACAGTGGACAGTCCCACGCGGCTTTATGTTCTTTGGCGTTACACCCAAAGGGAGGAGATAGATGCTGGTGACGCCATCGTCTTGACGTACGGTTTGGATGTGGAACTTGACGGTCCGAACGCAATTTCGGCAGGCAATCGCGCGTTGGCCCAAAAGAGAGGCTCAAAATTCAGAGTAAGAGACTTTTCAGAAAGGGGAGGGAGCGAGGGACTGGGGATGCCCACGCCTGACGGGACCCCGGCACCACTCATAGACGTGCTGCACCGCATTCTTTGGCTTGTCGAGAACGCACCCCGTAAAATAGGACGATTTATTAGTGATGCCCGTCCGGATAGTGAACACCTGCGCCTTGTGGCACAGGTGCTGGCTGGTCCCGCGCTGGACGGAAACAAAACCGAGGGAACAACGCGTCCAGTGGGAGGATCAGACAAAGAAGAGGTGATCCTGCATCGACTCCTGACAAATTGGCGAACCCTGATCGACCACTCTGGTGACGGTTCATTGTTCGCAGAAGAAAGTGCCGAGACTCAGCTTATTTAGCGCAAGCTCGCGACGATTTTCCCCTTGGAGGATAGTGACATGAATACGCAAATGCCCCGCCCCTGGACCGACATGGTGATGTTGCATCCCGATGTCGAGGCGGGTGAGCTCACCGAGTCGATCTTTGCGATCGATCTGGGTGCGATTGCGGTCGGTGATGAGAACGTGCCCGAGGTGTACCGGCATGCGGATGCGTTTTTTCAGGCCACTCACCTGACTGCCGACCTAGGCAAGATTCTCGAGGAAATCTTGGCGTCTCTGGACGGTCAGGGCGGATATAATCGGGTCCTCAAGCTCCGCTCACCCTTTGGTGGCGGGAAGTCGCACACCTTGGCTTCGGTGCTGCACGCGGCTCGCTCACGCTCATCACTCGACCGGTTTCTCGAAACGCGCGAGTATGCCCGCCCCGATAACCCAGCGGTCGCAGTCTTTGACGGCGAGAAGTTCGATGCGTATAAAGGGAGGGTCATTCAGGGTGGACCGGTAATTCGAACCATGTGGGGATGGTTGGCGTGGCAGATTGATCCCAAGAGGGGTTACCCGATCGTAGCGGGTCATGATCAGGATCGCGTTGCCCCTGGCGGCGATGTAATACAAGAGCTTCTCACGTCTGGCGCCGATGGACGGCCTGTACTAATTCTTCTTGACGAAGTGTTGAAATATCTAGAACGGAGCGCAGCTGTCACCGTTCAGGATTCGACACTTCAGAGACAGACCAAAGACTTTTTTCAGAACCTCTCGGTGGAGGTGGCTGGAAGCAAAACCGCGGCAATGGTGTACTCGCTCATTTGGAGTGCCCGAGAGGCGTTAGACAATTCGGCACTGTTGGACGAGATCGACAAGCTGGCGTCACGAGTCGACCAGCTTCGCGAGCCGGTCACAGGTGAAGAGGTGCTGGAGGTCTTGAAGAGGCGTTTGTTAGGGCAACAACCCGACAAGACGCTGTCGGACGATGCGGCTGCCGCGTACGCATCGGCCGTTTCGAGAATGTTGCAATCCCACTCCGTTACAAGTAGGGAGCGCAAAGAGGCTGAGAAAAGTGGTGTGCAGCTTCGGGCGCGTATAAATGCGGCATACCCGTTCCATCCGGCATTGATCGACATAATGCGGGAGAGATGGGCGTCAGTTGACGCCTTTCAGCGCACCCGAGGTGCTCTGAGATTTCTGGCCTCGTGCATGCATTCGGTCAAGAAGGAGGGCAGAAAGCGACCACTGTTGGGGCCGGGTGATGTCCCGCTTGATGACGGCACTGTTCGAATAAAGCTGCTAAAGGAGCTTGGTGCGCAAAACGACTATGACTCGGTAATTATCGCGGATCTCGCCGGGCCCAACTCTCGTGCCGGGCAAATCGATGACCGGCTAGCCAAAGAGACACCCCGGTTGACGGATGTCAGACCCGCAACTCAGGTGGCAACAACCATTTTTCTTCATTCATTCGGAGGTCTCCGGCGGGAAGGCGAAAACGAAACTGAGACTCTCCCATCTGGCGTAAACGAGAGTGACCTTCTAGCGGCTTGCGTGGGACCTAACCTAGACAGCATCACCGCAAAGGCGGTACTTGCCGATCTCAGAAACTCCTGTCTGTACCTGCATTATGACGGTGTGCGGTATTGCTTCAGAAAGGAGCAGAATGTCACAAAGTTGATCGAGGATGCGGAACAGGAAGTGTCACGTGAGGAGGCGGACGCTAGGGGTTTCGGTCCCGTCAGGGAAAGGATCAAAGAGATTCTGAAAGACAGAGTCGCAGCGCATCCCACCGCGGTTGTCTGGATGGAAGACGGTAAGGACATACCGGATGGGATTCCTCAGTTTTGGGTTGGGTACCTTCCGCTTGAATTCGCGGCCGAGAGCGGGGTCGCACAAAAGCGGACGGCACTTGATTTACTGTTGAGCTGTCATACAATGCCCCGCCGCTACCGAAATGGCTTGGGATTGGCCATTCCCAACAAGAAGCAGGTCGAACCCTTGCGGCGTGCCGTTCGGCACCTGCTAGCAATCGAGCGGATAATAGAACGCAAGGTGAGGCTCCGGTTGCCGAAAGAGCAGAACGAACAAATTCAGGAACGGAAACGAACCGAAGAGAGGGCAGTCACGGCGTGCCTTCAAGAGCTATATCGCGAGATTTGGTTTCCTAGAATGAGGCGGGGAGAAATCGAGATCGAAAAAGCGGAACGTGGTAGCAGACCGCTCAGGGGCAGTGGAATACATGAGCGGATTAAGGAGATAATCACGAATGCGGTCGGCCTGAAAGTCTATGACAAGATGGTCCCTGAAAAAATTATTGAAAGAGTCGGTCTGGGAGAGTTGGTTTCCGAGGATGGCGGCGGGTGCCTTGGCATAAATGTGTCAGACGTGGTGGAGGCCTTCTATCGTGATATCGCGCCTCCGAAGATCGAATCATCAGATGTCATACGCCAGGCAATTAGCGAGGGAGTAGAGAAGGGCGTTTTGGGTTATTGTGTCGGGTCTCCAACACTCGGGCCGGACGGCAAGTACCAGGTTCCGCTGGAGAAGGTATGTTTCAGCCGTCGGATTGATGCAGCGGAGATTGACCTTGCCTCCGGTTTTTTGATTACTCCCAGTGCCATTCCAGAGCCACCCAAACCCGCAGACGAAAAGCCGCCCAACGGCCCCGGTGGTACCCCACCCCCTCCGCCGGGGGGCGGTGACGGCCCTGGCGGTGGTGACACCCCTGGACCGGACGGTGGGCCGGACGATGGCGGCCCTGTCGGTCCAGGACCGGGCGGTGGACCCGGCGGCCCGGAAGATCCCCCATCCCCACCCGAACCGCCAGGCGTGGATCAGCCAGCCCGGCCCGTCTACCGGCGTGTCTTTCGAGCCACCCGAAAGCAAATTTTTGAATCGTTCCTCGCGGTCGCCAACTTGACGGACAAATCCGACGATGGAAAGGTGACGGTAGTCATTACCGGGACCGCGAAAGACGGTTACGATCAGGTGTGGTTACGAAATGCCGTTGATGAGCCTCTCACGGAGGCGGCGGTGGAGGATGTCCCGGATGACCCGGGCGGCCCAGACCGGGCCGCCACTTGAACTGTCGTCATCCCGCCGGTCTTGGGCAGACCGGAAATCCCCCGTGACCACCGTCAGGGGCCTGGAGGATACTTCCCGCCCTTGCGCTGGGCGGCTTGCCCGACGCGGCGCACGGTTCGCGGGCGGGGGTGCCACGCCCGTGCTCAGTCCGGCCGGTTGGGGGGCGGTCACTGCCCCCAAGGCGTCAATGGGGCTTGCGGGAGGGGTCCGCTCTCATCTCGGCCGCCTTGGCCAGGATGCCCCGGAGCTCGCCCCTCTCCGGCGCGTGGTCAAACGCGGACTTTCCTTCGTTGTCGACCAGGCGCACCTCCGCCTCCGTCTCCAGCACCAGGATCACGGCGTCGATGGCGTTACGCATCGCGCCGTGCATCAGCGCGGTGCGGCCGAGCTGGTCGGTCACGTCCACCTCGGCGCCATTGACCAGAAGAAGCTCAATGACGAGGGGGTCGACATCGGTCATCGCGTGCATCAGCGCGGTCTGGCCGATGTGGTCGCGGGCCTCGAGGTCGCACCCGGCCTCCACCAGGATCTTCGCTGCTTCCCACGAGCCGTGGACGGCGGCCAGCATGAGGGCGGTGTGCCCGAACTTGTCTTGGGCGTTGAGTGACGCGCCGACCTTGACGAGCTTCCGTGCGGCGTGCTTGTTGTCGGCCACGGCGGCGAGCATCAGTGGCGTGGTGCCGTCCGCATCGCACTCATTGGGGTCTGCGTTGCCGCGGAGCATGACGGTGATGTCGTTGGCCCTCACCGTCATCCAGCGATCGTGTGGCCAGTCCCAGAAAGACCTCCGGCGGGGCCGCGCCCCCGGTCGCTTGGGGTTCCCGCCGCTCATGCCGCGGGACCCGTCGGGGCGCTGTTGGGCCGCGCGGATCGAACCGGCCGGAGCGCTTGGGGTCGTCGCTTCGGGCGTTGCGCTTCCCCGTCCGCGCTGTGACTTCCCCACCCTCGACCCCGGGGAAGGGGTCGGGGGTTGGTGCGTCCCGGGTGTTTGCCCAAGTGCTTCCCCGGCCGCATGGGTCAGGTACGCGCGGAACTTGCCTGACACCGGCATATGGTCCACGACGGACTTCCCGTCGGCGTCAAACCGTTGCAGCTCCGCCCCGGCCTCCACCAGCAGCGACGCGGCTTCGAGCGCGTCCCACTTGGCCGCGTGCATCAGCACTGTCTGCCCCTGGTTGTCGGTGGCGTTCGGGTCGGCCCCGCTCTTCAGGAGGCATTCGATCAGCTCGGGAACCTCGTTTGCCATCGCGTACATCAGCGCGGTCATTCCGTTGCCGTCTCGGATGTCGGGGGAGCACCCGGCTTCCGCGAGCGCCCTCGCCGCATCGGTCGCCGAGGCAAGGGCCGCGTGCATGAGCGGGGTCATCCCGCTCACGTCCTGGGCATCGGGCGCGGCGCCGGCCCGGATCAGTTCCCGGACAGCGGGGGCGTTGCCCGACAGCGCGGCGGGAAACAGGGGCGTGCAACCGTCCCGGTTACGTTCGTTGGGGTCTGCCCCGTTCTTGAGTGCGGCGGCAACGTCATGTGCCGTCACGTGCTCCCACTGGTCGAGCCGCCAGCGCAGGAGCGACTCGCCGGGCGGCGGGGCCGGCGTGTGCGGGGGCGGCGTGTCGCTCATGGTGTGCGTGCCCGGTTGCGTCTTCGGGGAGGGCGTGCGCCGGCCTTGGTGGCAGGCCGGCCGGCCCGGGCTTTCCGGGTGCGCTCGCGGGCGGTGGCGGCGGGAAGGGCCTTCGCGAGGACGCCGTGGCCCTGCTTGGGGTCGGACACGAACACGATGCCGGCCCTCGTGAGTGTGCCCTCGACCTTGGCGAGGTTCGACTGGTGCGTGTCGCGTTGGCCGCGCTCGAAGTCGACGAGCGTCTTCAGCGCGATCCCCGCCCGCCGCGCGAGCTCCGACTGCTTCCAGCCGAGCAACCCCCTGGCGGCCCTGCATTGGTCCCGTGTCATGTGTGACAATAATACCACACGGGCGACAAAAAATACAAAAAAAACGCAACTTCGTCCCCGACCTGTGCTACAATAAAAGCGTAAAGAGTGGAACGATGACCGACGCTTTCGACATGGGATCACGCACCAGACTGCCCGCACAGGCGGTCGGTGGCGGAGAGACTGTGCCGGTCGCCGAGGACGATTCCTTCGAGGCCCGGCTACTGGAGCAGATCGCGTTCGCGATGGGCAGGCAGGCCGCGCACGAGTTCCTGGCAGGCGCCGAGGCCGGCGAGGAGGGCACAAGCAATGACTGAGCGGGTTGCCATCTACGCGCGCTACAGCTCGGACCTCCAGCGTGAGCGCTCGCTGGACGACCAGGTCCGCCTTTGCCGCGATTACGCCGACCGGCAGGGGTGGCGGGTGACCCACGTCTTCTCGGACGCGGCGGTCAGCGGTTCCTCGCTCAACCGCAAGGGCTACTGGGACATGGTCGCGACCGTCAGGGAGCAGCGCGTGACCATCGTCTTGGCGGAGGCGGTCGACCGCCTGTCCCGCGACCAGGAGGACCTCCACTACCTGTACAAGGTGTTGTGCTTCAACGATGTCCGGCTGTTCACCTGCGACACCGGCGAGAACACCGCCATGCACCTCGGCCTCAAGGGTATCGTCGTCGAGCAGCACACCACCGACCTGGCAAACAAGGTCCGCCGCGGCCAGGCCGGGAGAGTCCGGGAGGGCAAGTCGGGCGGCGGGCACTGCTACGGCTACGATGTCGTGCGGGCGTTTGACGCGGACGGCAAGCCGGTCACCGGCCTGCTGTCGATCAACGAGGAGCAGGCGGCCATCGTGCGGCGGATATTCCGCGAGTACGCCGACGGCGGGTCGCCGAAGCGGATCGTCAAGAGGCTCAACCAGGAGGGCATCCCCAGTCCGAGGAAGAAGGAGTGGAACGTGTCCACCCTGCTCGGCAACACCGAGATGGGGGACGGGATGCTCAACAACTCCCTCTACATCGGCTGGCGCGTCTGGAACCGTCGCCGGACAGTCAAGAACCCCGACACCCGCAACCGGACCTTCCGGCGAAACGCCAGTGAAGACCGGGTGGTGGGCGAGGCCCCCGAGCTGCGCCTGATCGACGACGAGCTCTGGAAGCGGGTCAAGAAGCGTCAGGAGGAAACCCGCTCCAAGTACAACGGCATGGTCGACAAGGCGGCGGCCAGCCGGGCGCGCCGGCCGAAGTTCCTGCTGTCCGGCCTGATCAAGTGCGGTGTCTGCGGCGGCAACTACGTCTGCGGCGGACGCAACCGCTGGCGGTGCGCGAACTTTGCCGAGCGGGGTCGTTGCACGAACTGCCGGAGCATTGCCCGGCAGGAGATAGAGGACCGGGTGTTCGGGGGACTCCGGAACAAGCTACTTCAACGGCCCCTCCTCAAGGCGTTCATCAAGGGATGGAACGCCGAGCTCGGCAAGCGGCAGTCGCAGGCCGGGACGAGGCGGAAGGCACTCGAGAAGGAGCTGGCCACCGTCGAGAAGGGGATGGAGAACGTCTTGACGGCCGTCGAGGCCGGCAAGGCACGCGACTACCTGATGGAGCGCCTGGAGAAGCTCGGCGGCCGTCGCGACGAGATCCGCGCCGAGCTCGCGGAGACGCAGGAGGCGTTGCCGCCGAAGCTGAAGGCGAGCATGGTCGACCTCTACGCCGAGAAGGCCGCGAACATCGTCGACACGCTGACCCAGATGAGGGACGAGACGGCGATGCGCGAGGCTATCCGCCAGTTGATCGAGAAGGTGGTCATCAGGCCGACGCCCGGCCGGGAGCGGCTGGAGATGGACCTCCACGGCAGGATCGCGGGGATGTTCACGCTGGAGGCGGTCAAGCGCGAGGGGGAACCCCACGTGCAGATAGCACCCATTGCGGGGGTAGGATTCGAACCTACGACCTTCAGGTTATGAGCCTGACGAGCTACCGGGCTGCTCCACCCCGCATCGGAATTATACCCCCTTGCGGCCCGGTGTCGACAAAAAATCTCACCTGCGCCCGCGCCAGGCCATGCCCGGAGTGATCGGGCCTTGTGTGTGCCGCGTTGCGTCGATGACAGCCCTGAAAGGGCCATGGCAGGGCCACGCGCCACCGTTGCGTGGCGTGCGGGTTGGCCGCCCGGGTTGCGTCAGTCTTCGGGTTCCGGGGTGGGCTCGTCCGCCTTGCCTTCGCGCACGCGGCGGCGCGTCCCCTCGGTCTGCGCGCGGCGTCCCTCCTTGCCCAGCGTCTCCGCGAGCCTGTCAAGGCGGAGGCGCGCCGACCGCGGGACGGTGCGTCCCTCTGCCGCCATCCCGTCCCAGCGGGCGCGCGCCGCGCGCTTCTTTTTCACTTGGTGCGGTTGCACCGCGTCCATGTGCCTGGGGGTGACCTCGTCGAGCACGGTGAGGTGCCCGGTCGCCTCGGCGTCGGCCATGAGGCGTTCCCCGGCCTCCGTGCGCACGACGACGGCGTTGGTGCCCGGGTCCGCGTCCTCGGTCTCCGGGTCGGGTGAGCCCCCGGGCCAGTTGTCGGCCGCCGCCAGGTCGGCCGCCTCGCCGATCCCGTCCGGGCACACCTTGCACCGGAACGGAAGCCCCCACTGGCTGTCGTCGGTCCCCCACAGGTCGGTGTAGCGCATCTCGCCGGCCGTCCCGTCCGCGAGGGTGTACCGGGTCTTGCCCGGACAGCCATGCCCCCGGTAGCGTAGCCCGGTCAGCTGGCCGGGACTGACTCCCCGCTTCTCGCGGAGGATCTGCTCCAGTCTCTTGGGGTCCATGAACCCCCCGCACACCAAGGCCAGCCAGTGCGTCACCAGCCTGTCGACGCGGTCGTCGGCGCGCGCCAGGTTGCGCAATGCCGCGATGTCGCAGGGCTTGCCGATGAACGCGAACGGCCGGTCGCGGTCCAGCGCCTGGTGGATGTCCGCCAGTGGCGCGGTCGGCCCGTACCGGGAGCCGGCCGCAGCCAGCACGTCCGCCCGGGTCGCGCTGGTGTGGCGCTCGCCGAATGTCGGATGCCTGGCCGAGGTCCTGGCATGCAGGACGAAGTCGACCTTGCCGCTCTCGACCAGGTGGAGCGCGAGGGCGGTGAGCACGCCGCCCGTGGACCCCAGGTGCCGGACCTCGGGGTCTGTCGCGTGGGCGAGGACCATCCGGCGGTGGGGACCCCACACCAAGTCGTGCCGCGTCTCCCGGTCGACCAGGCGCTCCGGCAGCCCCTCCAGCCGGGTGCCGGGGCAGATGTCGTAGATCCGGTCGACGGTCTCGTGGTCGAGCGGCCCCACGACCACCGGGCGCTCATGGCCGTTCCTCACCTTGGTGACCCGGACCCGGTCGGACCCGGCGATTGACTGGCACAGCCCGCAGCCGATGCACATCCCGTCCTCGACAATCCGGTAAAGGCGCTCAACGGGCGTGACCGGCGGGGTGCGGGCTTCCATTCCCGGAATTCTACGGCAAACGCCGGGCGGCCGGGGGGTGACCCCGGCGTCCCGTGGCAACGGTCGCGCCAGTCCCGCGGCGCGTCAGAAGGACCTTGTGAGCCGGACCTCTCCCCGGTAGCCGGGTCTTCCCGCGGCGATCTTGGCGGCGCCGTCCATCCCGGGGATCCTTGCCTTGCCGCCCAAGAACCGGTCGGCCTCGGCGAGCAGCCCGAGGGTCCAGTCGCCCCGCAACCGGAGCTCCTTGCGCGCGGTGATCCCGACGCTGTTGCCCTCCAGTTCCGCGCGGCTTCGCGTGCGCTGGCTGGTGAGCCGAAGGTGGAGGTTGTCGTGCCCGATGTTGGCGCCGATCTCCCGGGTGCCGCGGAAGTTCCAGGCGCCACCGCCGCCGGCGAATCCGAAGAAGCGGTCGCGGACGGCGTGCCCGACGGCGGCGAACAGCGGGCCGCGCCGCCACGCGAGCCCGAGGCCGGGGCGCCGCTCCGACCCTTGGATCCCGAAGAGGTCGACATCCTCGCGGATCGCGAGCCTGAACTGTGTCGGGAACCCCTCCCGGAAGATTCCGGGAATGTCGGGACCGGCGAGCGCGAGCCCGGATCGGTGCGCCATGGGCGCCGCGGGGATCCGCTTCCGGAACGGGCTCTCGCGTCCCTGTCGGTCGACGAGTCGGGTCGCCATCATCAGCGAGCCGGGCAGCTGGAACGGCGGGATGATGTCCGGCAGGCCCAGGTCCTCGGTGTCCTTGACTGACACCACGCCGTTCTCCCCGATGTCGAGCATGCAGGAGAAGTCGGCGATCCCGTTTCCGGAGAGGGTCTCGACCGGGCGCGCGCACGCGCGTGTCAGGAAGACCAGATTGGTCGGCGACAGGTCCGGGTAGACCGACAGCATGCTTGCCATCGCCATCGCCACCCGCGGCGGCCCGAAGCTGGTCCCGCCACGGTGGGTCCGGGGACCGTCTTCCACAAACCACAACCGATAGGGCACCCAGACACAGGCCTCCTCGACCCCGGCACAACCGTTCGAGTCGGG
>CAZZIL010000199.1:0-1651 GCA_964654265.1 uncultured Gammaproteobacteria bacterium
CGGATCGGCCGCCTGGAGACCGAAGAGGCGGTCCGGGAAGCCTTGGCGGAACCGGCAAGGGACTCCGGGATGCCGATCGACGCGGACGCACTGGAGAGCCTGGTGGAGGAGAGCCAGCGCTATCCCTTCTTTGTGCAGAAGCTCGGCTTCGAGTCCTGGAACGCGGCCCGCGCCCGGGGCAAGCCCCGGCGGATCACCGCGGAGGACGCGCGCAAGGGGATCGCCATCACGGGCAACGGCCTGCGGCGCTTCTACAATCAGCGCAGGGTTGAGATCGGGAAACGGAACGTCCTGGCCGAGGCGGAGGCCGTGTCGAGGATGGTCTTCGACCGGGGATGGGACCCCCGGCTCACCTCATCAGAGCTGATGGCCGCGGTGGAGGGCGCCGCGGTCCCCAACGGCCGGAACCCAAGCGAGTCCCTGCAACACTTGGTCCACCTCGGGCTGGTCTGGAGCACCCCCGAGCTGGACTGGGAGCCGGGGATCCCGTCGCTCTGCAGGTTTCTGGTCAAGTGGGAGGGCTCGCCCGCCGTGTGACAGGCGGCGTGTAGGCCGCGTGACGCGGCGGCGCGGTCGCGGTCACGTCGCGTCGCGGCACCGTCAGCGTTGGCGGGGGTTGGCGGCGCATCGCGTGCGCGGTCAACGACACCGCGCGACAGTCGGCGCCGCACGCGCGGCGCCGCGTGAGTGCCGTCGTGTCGGCCGGCGGGGTCGGTCCTCCCGGGCGAGAAAGCCCCTGGAGTCGCGATCCCTCGCCAGCGGCTCTTCGCCGGGTGGGACTGCGCGGCGACCGGCCAGTCCCTCCCGGCAGTCGATGCCACCCCTGCCGTGTGTGCGCGGGCGTCGGGTGCAGGCCGGGCTTCGTCTTCGCGCGGCGGCTGCGGGTGAGGTGAGGGTGTTCTCGTCCTCGTGCCCGCAAGCGCGTGCGGCCGCGCACGCGGGGCGCATTGCCCCGCGTGCGAGGGTCTCGGCCCGCCCGTCGACGCAGGCCACACCACCCGTCTGGGCAGGGTGCCCGGCCCTTCGGCATCGCCTTCCTCGCTGCGCCGGACAGCGCCGCGTCCCGGCGCGGACCCCGTGGGCGACTTCGTCCGCGCCACCTCCGCCGGCGCCTCGCGAGGTCCGCCCCGGTCGATCTGCCTCATGCGGTGGTCGCGGACACTGTCGCCGGGGAGCGCCACCTTGCCGGCGTGGCGGGGCGCGCCGGGGTCACCCGGCACCGACACCGTCGCGCCGGGCGCAACGAGTCGCGCCGCCCTCTCGATCGGGCGGGGAGTGCCGATGCCTCACTCGACAAACGCGACACCCGCACCCGCAATCATCCCCCTCACCAGCGACGCCTTGTCGCGAGCGCGCGGGTCGGGCGTGACGGCAATGCCGGGCGCGGGCGCGGGCGCCTTGGGCATCGGCTCGGCCTGGCGGTGGGCGTCGGCGCTGCGCGCCGGGTCAATGTGACGGTCGCCTTGGCATCGCTTGCGGCCCCTTGGGGGATTCGGCCAAGACAGGTCGGAGTCGAGACGCCGATCTGCTCGCGTGCGTGATCGGCGCTGGGCGTGGGCGACGCCCGGCCGGGCAGGTCGACGACGGCGTGCGGGCGACTTGTCGGGCGGTGCGCGCCCAAGGCGATGCCACGGTCCTCGACGGTGTGGCG
>CAZZIL010000200.1:0-2257 GCA_964654265.1 uncultured Gammaproteobacteria bacterium
GCCGCGAGGCGGGCGAGCAGGGAGTCTTGGGCGAGGCGGAGGCCGTGTCGAGGATGGTCGTCGCCAAGGGAGGGGACGCCCGGCTCACCACGGCGGAGCTGGTGGACGCGGTGGAGGGTGTCGCGATCCCCGACGGCCGGGACCCGGGCGAGTCTTGGGAGAGGCTGGAGCACCTCGGGTTGGTCTGGGAGGCCTCCGAGCCGGACCTCTGGGAGCCGGGAATCCCGTCGCTTTGCCGGTATATCGTCGACAAGGCGGGCGTGCCGATTCCCAGGAAGCGACCGGGCTAGGGCGCCAGCACAGCCCGGGACGGCGCGTTGCCGTCGGCGCATGGAAATCACGCAGTCGCAGTACGGGCGGGTCGCCCACCTCCTCCCGGTGCCGCGCGGCAACGTCAGCCTGTCGAACCTGCGGGTGCTCAACGCCGTGTTGCACGTGGCGGTGCACGGGTGCAAGTGGCGCCGTCTTCCGCCGCGCTACGGCAACTGGCACACCGTCTACGTGCGCGTCCGCCGCTGGCAGCGCAACGGGGTGCTGGACCGCGTGTTCGAGCATCTGCAGCGCGAGGGGATCGTCCGCCTGCGCATGGGCGCGGTCCCGCCCGGCGACGCCGGTGACGAGGGCCGCCCGGACGAAAGTCCCGGGGACGACAAGACGCCAAGGTTCGTGTGGCTGCCGCGGATGACCGAGCGGCCGTGACGTTCCCGCAGGCGCCGGGGCAGGCCCACGGCGGGATGCAGGCGGGACGGGACCTGTCGCGCCGCGCCGCGCCGGGAAACCCCGGATCCCGGTCGCGGCGGGCGCCATGACGGACGGCCCCGACGAACGGCCGCCGGGCGAGGTCCCGCCCGCGCCGGCCGTGAGCGTCCGGCTGGGCCTTCTCGCCTCCACCAGGGAGGCGCTGGGTCCCCCTTTCACAAGGCTCAGGGCGATCGTCAGGGCGGACAACCGCCTGTTCGACGAGGGCCCGCCGGAGCGGCAGAAGGACCCCGGGAAGGGGACGGTCTCCGCCCTGCACCGGAAGTCGTTCCCGCAGGGGACGCTGTTCAGGCGCGTGACCGTCGCGACACTCTCCGCCACGCGGGTGACGGCGACGACCGACTGTTGGGTCGAGGGTGACGGCGACCGGGCGGGGGAGGCGCTGCGGGCGTGCGCCTTGGGGACGCTGCGCGCGCAGTGGGCCCTTGTGCACCGGGCGGACGCCGACGCGAAATGCCGGCCGACGCTGCTCGCCCGGTTCGGCGGGAGCCTTGGCGGCGCGGCCTTCGGCGCGCTGCTCCGCGAGCAGGGCCTGGGCGTGCCGATCCTTGCGCGGACGGACGTCGGCGGCTATCCCGACGGGTTTCTCGCCGGGCTGGACGTGCGCCTGGGCGGCCGGGTCCTCGTCGCCGAGCTGGACTCGGCGGCGGCGGACCGGCTGACTGGCCTTGTGGGGAGGGGGATGTCGTGCTTCAGCGGGAGCGCCCGGGTCTACCACCCGGGCTGGTCCGTGAGTGACGACCCCGGGGTGCACGCCATCTGGCGCCGGCGCGAGATCCTGCGCGAGGGGGAGGACGTGGCGTTCGCGGAGCACACCTTCCGCGACCGGATCGTCCGCGAGGTGTTCACGCGGCCGAGGGAGCGCGACCGCAGGAGGATGGAGGAACTTGAGGGAAAGGTCCGGGCGCTTGAGGAGCGCGCCGGCGAGACGGCCGCGGAACTCGCCGCCCGGGAGGACGACGTGAGGCAAGCCGCGGCCGGGCTCAAGGGGGCGCGCGAGGAGATCGACGATCTCAAGGGGGAGAGGGATCGCCTGAGGAAAGAGTCGAGGGACGAGAAGGGCCGGCTGCAGAGGGAGATCCGGGACCTCAGGTCGCGGCCCGGCTCGGCGGGGCGCACGGTGCAGGAGGCGGTCGAGTGGGTGGCCGCCATGCTTGACGGCAAGGAGCACGGGCTGGTGTTCGGGGAGAGGGTCCAAGAGGGGGTGAAGAGGCTGAACCCGGACGCGGGACCGCCGGAGAAGGTCCTCCACTACCTCATCCAGCTCGGCGAGTTCGCGCGGGAGATGAGGACGGGAGGCGGCTCGGTGGGCAAGTCGATGGCCGACTGGTTCCGCGACCGCGACTGCGAGGTGAGTCCCGAGTCGGAGACGACGCAGGAGATGTATCCCCGCGAGTTCCCGGTCAACGGGAAGCGGCACCGGTTCGACTGGCACATGAAGCCGAACAACCTGCCGGGGGCCAAGGGGGTGCGCATCCACTTCAAGTGGGACCCGGAC
>CAZZIL010000201.1:0-4757 GCA_964654265.1 uncultured Gammaproteobacteria bacterium
ACATCAAGCGGATCCCGGTGGACCTGATGTCGCTCTCGGCGCACAAGGTCTACGGGCCCAAGGGGATCGGCGCCCTTGTCGTGCGCCGCGGCACCGTGTTGCAGCCGCTGACGAGCGGCGGCGGCCAAGAGCGCGGGCTACGGCCCGGGACCGTGCCGGCGCCGCTGGCCATCGGGATGGGCAAGGCGTTCGAGATCCAAGCCAAGGAGCGCGATCGGCTGGCCAAGTCGGCCGCCGCCTGGCACGACCGGGTGGCGGGAGTCGTTGAGGGGCTGGGCGACGCCCGGATCAACGGCGAGCGCGTCGGCAAGGTGCCGCACATCCTGAACGCCAGCTTCGGCGGGATTGGCCGCGACCTTCTCGCCGCCCTGCCCGGGGTGGCGCTCTCAAGCAGCTCGGCGTGCACGACCGAGAAGGTCGCGACCTCGCACGTCCTGACGGGGATGGGCCTGGCCAAGTCCCAGGCGCTGGCATCGCTGCGCGTCTCGTTCGGGCGTTTCACGACGGACGCCGAGGTGGACCTGCTCGCGGGCGAGATCACGCGGGCGATCCCGGCGCTTCGCGGCGCCGGGCGCTGAGCCACCAACACACCCATCCACGCAAGGAGAAACGCGACATGTCAGGGATCAGGGCGGACCACAAGCCGGTGACAGAATGGCTTGACCTCGTCGAGAGCGGGGCGATCCTGCTCCCCAACTTCCAGCGGGGGGAGGTGTGGACGCACCACAAGGTCGAGACCTTGTTCGACTCGATCATCCGGGGCCGGCCGGTCGGGTGCCTGCTCTTCCTGAAGGTGGCCGACCCCGACAACCTGCTGTTCGAGCCCCACAAGATCGGTGGCGGGGCGCCGGACCCAAACGAGAGGTGCGAGTACCAGCTGCTCGACGGGCAACAGCGGATCGTCGCCCTGTGGCGGGCGCTGACCGACCAACACAAGGAACGCACCTTCTTCGTGAAGACCCGGCTGGACGATGACGACGACCCGTGGATCAAGTCCCACAAGAGGCCCCCGGCGGAGAGGGCGGGCAGGTCTTGGATGGGCAAGCCCGGGGAGTGCCTGCGGCGCGGCCTGATTCCCCTGCGGCTCTTCCGCGACCGGCGCATCACCCCGGACACGCAGGAGTGGATCCGGGAGGCCGTCAAGTCGGTCACCCCCGGGACCGGCGGAGGAGAGCACCCCTCGGCGTGGGGCGAAAAGGCCCGCGAGCTGGAGCAGGAGATCATCTACAAGAGCGAGAGCATCCGCAACTTCCAGATCCCCTACCTGACGCTCCCAGCGGACACCTCGCGCGACACCGCCATCGACGTGTTCATCAAGACCAACACCTCGTCGACTCAGCTGACCAAGTTCGACATCACCGTGGGGGAAGTGCAGAGCAGGGCGCACCGGGACCTGCGGGCCGCGGTGGACCTGGTGAAGGACGCGGTGCCCGCGGCCGACCAGTACCTCCCGAAGGAAAGCGATGTCGGGGACCTGGTCATGAAGGTCGCCTGCCTGTGGGCCGGGAAGGTCCCGTCGGAGCCCAACTACGTCCACCCCGACGTCATGCGCGAGGCCGTCGAATCCCCCGACAGGATCAGCGAAGGAATCCGGTGGGCGCTTGGTGTGCTGGACGAGGAGAGCATCTGGGACGAGCAACGGCTTCCGTCGAAGGTCCCCCTTCGGGTGCTCCCTGCCCTGCATCGGCACCTGCCCAAGGACGGCGACGGCATGACGAAGGCCCGCAAGGTCGTTCGGCGCTACCTGTGGTGGGCGTTCCTCAGCGACCGTTACGAGGCCACGGCGGCGACCCTGTTGCATGCCGACTACAAGGGACTGGTCGCCGCGGTCAACGACCCCAGGAAGGAGTCGGACATCCCCATCTTCGACGAGGATGAGGTCGAGTACCCGTGGTCTCCGGAAGACGGCGCCAAGCTGCTGGTCGCCCCCTGGCCCAAGGGTGTCTCGCGCCTGGCGCGCGCGTTGCTTGCGATCACCCTGCGCAAGGGTGCGGTCGACATCGCGACCAACGAACGGGCCAAGCGAGGCAACATCAAGAACCGGCACTACCACCACCTCTTCCCAGCAAGCTGCCTGAGGGGCGCGCACCACTCGCCGGGCGAGGCACTCGCGATGAACTGCCTGCTCACCACGTCAAGGACCGGCCGCGCCCAAGCGGACGCGTCGCCCATCGACCACCTCAGGGACCGTGTCGGAAGGGATGTCAAAGACACGGACATCGCCGCGCGGCTGCGGACCCACCTGGTGCCGTACGAGGACCTCGTCGCTGTCGGGAAGTCCAGCGTCGGCAAGAACTACCAGAGGTTCTTGGAGAGCCGAGCCCGGCTCTTCCACGAGCCGCTCAAGCAGCTCAAGAAGGGCAACGACTGGCCCCCTCGCAAGGGGCACTGACCAAGCTGACGCCGCGGTCAGGCACCCATGCCCGGAACGGTGTCCCCTGAAAGAAGCCGGCAACAAACCTCCGCTCCCGCCAACCGCGATCCACGCGCACAGCGGCCCTGAACCGCCGGCCGGGTGACCGCCTCCTCCGGCATCCGAAAAGAACTCTTTTCAACACTTGATTGGAGCAGTAAAACTGTGTATAATCGCCCCAAGCAACCGGGCACGCCCGGTCGACACCAAGCACCGCCGGAGGACAAAAGAGATGAACCCGAGCATTGAGCACAACCCGGTCGGCATCTTCTGCTGGACGGAGACCCCCGAGGAAATCGCGCTGACCTCGTGCGGCATCACCGCGGACATCGGCACCCGCCTTGCCTTGGTGGGCATCACGCAGGCACTCAGGAACACTACCCCGGAGTCCCGGGAAGTCACCTACGCCTTCCCCCGGCCGATGTCGAGCCAAGTCCTCGGCATGTCCGCCCGGCTCGGCGACAGGACGGTCCGGCTGGAGCCCAGGTTGACGAAGGAGGCGGAGGACATCTACGAGCAGGAGCGCAAGAAGGGGAACTCGCCCGCTCTGCTCAAGGACCTGGGCGAGGATGTCATCTGCCTCCACCTCGGAAGGCTCGCGCCCGGCGAGACGGCCGAGATCGACCTCCGGTTCGGCATCCCGCTGAGACTGTCGGATCGCCGCCGGGGCGAGCTTCGCATCCCGACGGCCATCTCACCCCGCTACGGCAGGCCGGGGAGCGCGGAGCGCGCCACCGCGCTACCCGACCCGAGCCTGTTGGTGGAACACCCGCTCAGCCTGAGGGTGACCATGCGGTGCGCCTTGCGCGACGCAAGGGTCTCCTCGCCCTCCCACAGACTCCGCCTTGAAGGGGCCACGCCCGACCGGGCAGTCCATGTCCTGGAAGGACCCGCCTTCAAGGACCGGGACATCGTCCTTCGGTTCGACGGGATCACCGCCGCCCACACGGGGATGATCTCCAGGGATCCCCACGATGGCGGCCATGTCGTCTGGGTGGACGTCGTGGACGACAGGGACGCTGTCCAGCAAGACCGGAACATCCACATCCTGGCCGATTGCTCCTTTTCCATGAGTGGCAGAGGCGAATCGATCCTCCGGCGCTTTCTGGAGGAGTTCCACCCGCTGATCGGGGACAGCGACACCGTCAGCCTGAGCCGCTTTGGGACAACGCACGAGTTCGTTTTCGCTCGGGAACCGGGCGATCACGCCCGCGAACTCCTTGCTCGCGAAATGCCCCGCATTCAGGCAGACATGGGTGGGACCGAGATGAGGCTGGCCTTGTGCGACGTCATGAGGACACACGAGGACGGGACCGACATCGTCCTGCTCACCGACGGGCTGGTCCAAGAGGGGAGCGACTTGGTCGAGCACATGCGCGGAAAGGGTCACCGAGTGCTCGCCGTGGGAATCGGCGCGGCCCCGAGGGACAGCCTGCTCAACGAACTTTCCGTGGCGACGGACGGACAGGCGATCTTCCCCTCCTCCAAGTCCGCGGCGCCCGCCGCGGCGAAGACAATCGCCCGACTCACGTTGCTCTCCAAGCGGCAGGTCACCGACATCGACTGGAACGGCGAAGACCCGGAGTGGAGCGACCGGCTGCCGCAGACAATCATCCCCGGGGTGCCCCTGCCCGTCGTCGGGAAGTTCGCGGCCGGGCAGACTCCGCCGAGGCGGATCACCGTGACGATCGAGGGGGAACCCATCGAGGTCCCGCTGGCCGAGGTCCGGGGGACCGAGGACGAACTCGCCAAGCTGATGGCGCAACGCAGGCACCTTGCCGAGACGGACCCCGGGGCCCGGGAGGAGATCGCCCTCAAGTACGGCCTTGTGACATCCGACGTGGCGCTGGTCGGCGCCATCGAGCATCACCAGCCGAACTTGGGCGAGACAACGCAGTCCGTGGTGCCTCCCATGCCGACCGAAGGGTATGGCGGGATCCCGTCCGCCGGGGAAACCGCCGCATTCTCGGTGCGCTGGACCCCGAAGGTTTCCGGTTTGGTGTGCCAGGCGCGGCTTTTGTGCCTCGTGGACGCGAGCGGCGGACTTGCTTCCATGCGCGCCTTCCACGAGGACAACCTCCTTGCGCTGAACTCCCCCGTGGGGGTCTATCGCGAACGGCTGGCAAACCCCAAGCCTCCGCACGAGTCGCTCCCGAACCGTTGCCCCGGGCGGTTCCTGGCGGCGTCCGACTGGGACGACGCGAAGGCCGCCCTGAGCAAGGACCTTGCCCGGGTGTGCGACCATCTTGCCGCGTTCGGGTGGACGGAGGCGCAGGTGTGGGGCTCGCTGCTCGACAGCGTCTGCGCGAGGACGGTCGACGCGGGGGCGCCGGCAACGCCGGCG